>DAITMD010000001.1:0-26243 GCA_036835345.1 Sandarakinorhabdus sp.
CCGGAAGCGGTGAAGCTGGCGCCGCTGATCCTGGATCTGCGGGCGCGGGGGCAGGCACCGCTGCTGGTCGCCACCGGGCAGCACCGCGCACTGTTCGGCGAAGCGCTGGCTGGTTTCGGGCTGGCGGCGGATCAGGATCTGGCACTGTCCGCGCCAACGCCGGAGGCACTGGTGGGACAGCTGGTGCCGATGCTGGCCGGCGTGATCCGTGCCCGGCGCCCGGCGCGCGTGGTGGTGCAGGGCGATACCAGCTCAACGTTGGCCGGGGCGCTGGCGGCGCGTTATGCCGGGGTGCCGGTCGCCCATGTCGAAGCGGGCTTGCGCACCGGCACCCACGATCCGCATCCGGAGGAAATGCACCGCCGGCTGGTGGCGCAACTGGCCGACCGGCATTTCGCGCCCACCGCGGCGGCAGCAGCGGCACTGAGGGCCGAGGGCGTGCAGAGGGAAATCCACGTCACCGGCAACAGCGGTATCGACGCGCTGTTGATGATGCGGGCGCGGCTGGATGATGATGCGGCGCTGGCGGCGGCTGCGGCAACGCCGTTCCGCCACATTCCTGCCCACCGTCCGTGGCTGGTGGTGACGGTGCATCGCCGCGAAAATCAGGGTGCGCGGCTGGACAGCGTGCTGGCAGCGCTTGCCACGCTGGCGGGGGAGGCACAAATCATCCTGCCGCTGCACCCCAGCCCCGCCGTGGCCGGCCCGGTGCAGGCGGCGCTTGGCGGCCGCGCCCATGTCCACCTGTTGCCGCCGCTGGCCTATGCGTCGTTCGTGGCGCTGATGGGACGGGCGGCGCTCGTGCTCACCGATTCGGGCGGCGTGCAGGAGGAGGCGCCGGCGTTGGGTCTGCCCTGTCTGGTGCTGCGCGAGGTGACGGAGCGGCCGGAGGGCGTGGCCAGCGGCAATGCCCTGCTGGTGGGGCGGGACACGGCGGCAATTGCGGCCGCGGTGCGCGCCGTGCTGGGCAATGCGGATTTGCGGGCCCGCATGGCCATTCCGGCGCTGCCTTACGGGGCGGGCGGCGCGGCGCAGGCGATCAATGATGTGCTGCTGCGCCCAGCTGCTCCAGCATCGGCACAAAGCCGGGAAAGCTGGTCGCAATCGGCCGGGCATCATCAATCGTCACGCGCTGCCGCGCGTTGAGGCCCAGCACGGCAAAGCTCATGGCGATGCGGTGATCCAGCCGCGCTGCCACGGTGGCGCCGCCGGGCAGCGGATCGCCGCCCTGGCCGTGGACGATCAGGCCGTCGGGCAATTCCTCGCACACCACCCCGCAGGCACGCAGGCCCGCGGCCATCACTGCGATACGGTCGCTTTCCTTCACGCGCAATTCCTCGATCCCGCGCAGGCTTGTGGTGCCGCTGGCGCAGGCGGCCGCCACGAACAATATGGGATATTCATCGATCATGCTGGCGGCATCGTCGCCGGGCAAATCGATGCCGGTCAGCGCGCTGTGGCGCACGCGGATGTCGGCCACCGGTTCGCCGCCCACTTCGCGCCGGTTGATGAGGCTGATATCGCCGCCCATCGCCTGCAACGCGGCAATCAGCCCGGCGCGGGTGGGATTGATGCCCACATTGCGAATGGTGATGTCGCTGCCCGGCACGATGAGTGCCGCCACCATCGGGAAGGCCGCCGACGAGGGATCGCCCGGCACTTCGATGATTTGCGGGCGCAATTCCGCCTCGCCGGTGATGGTGATGATGCGGCCCTCGGGCGATGGTTCGGTGCGGATCTGCGCGCCAAAGCCGGCCAGCATGCGCTCGCTGTGGTCGCGCGTGGCGACGGGTTCGATCACGCTGGTTTCGCCCGGCGTGTTCAGCCCGGCCAGCAATATCGCCGATTTCACCTGAGCCGACGCTACCGGCAATGTGTAGCGCAGCGGAACCGCTGGGCAGGCCCCGGTTATGGTGAGCGGCAGGCTCTGGCGGCCGTCCAAACCTCCCGTACTTGGCCCGGGCGTGGCGGTGATGGCCGCCCCCATGCTGGCCAGCGGCGCGATCACCCGGCCCATCGGGCGGCCGGACAGGCTGGCATCGCCCACGAAGGTGGCGCTGATCGGATGGCTGGCAATCAGGCCCATCAGCAGCCTTGTGGAAGTGCCGCTGTTGCCCATGTCCAGCGCGGTGGCCGGTTGCAGCAGGCCGCCCACGCCAACGCCGTTGATGCGCCAGCTGCCATCATCCATGCGCTGGATATCGGCGCCCATCGCCCGCATGGCGGCTGCGGTGGCCAGCACGTCTTCGCCTTCCAGCAGGCCGGACACGCGGGTTTCGCCCACTGACAGGGCGCCAAGCATCAGCGCGCGGTGGCTGATCGACTTGTCGCCGGGCACCTTCACTTCGCCCTTCAGCGGGCCGGGCGCGGCAAGGCTCAAGGGTTGGGCAAGTCCGTGGCTGCTGGTCATCACGAGGCGCTTTGACAGGGCATCGCGCCTGTGGCAATGCGCCGATCTTTCCGGAGCGGGCCGCCCCGCCCCGGCGCGATTGCTTTGCCCCGGCGGTAACGGCCGGAGAGCCCACGGAGACGATATGGTCAAGGCTGAATGGGGCACCAAGCGTGCCTGCCCGAAATGCAACACCCGCTTCTATGATCTGGGCAAGGAAGACCCCGTGTCGTGCATCTCGTGCGGCTTTGCCTGGGTGCCGGAACCCATCCTGAAATCCAAGCAGACGACGCCGTTTGAAGCGGTGAAGCCGCAGGTGGAAGCGGATTCCGATGGAGTGGCTGCCGTTGACGAGGATCTGGACCTGGACACCGATGTCGAAGCCGGTGAAGCCGACGGCGATGTCGATCTGGGCGACGATGATGATCTGGGCGTCGTGAAGGACGACAAGGACGAGGAAAACTGAGCTGCGGTTGGCGCAGGGGCAGGGCAAGCAGCCGCGATTTTGCGCTTGCATGGCCCGGCGCTTTCGCCTAACCGGCCGCTCCCGACGTTGCTGTTGACAGCAGCGCCGCGGCCAGACGGTGCGGGGCCTTAGCTCAGCTGGGAGAGCGCTACAATGGCATTGTAGAGGTCAGCGGTTCGATCCCGCTAGGCTCCACCATCCCGCCACAAGACCCCGGCAGCAATGCCGGGGTTTTTGCTTTCTTGGCCGTGCGTTCGTTGGCAAAAGCAGCGCATGAGCAGCCGCAGCGATTACCGCGCCTTCCGCACCATCCCCACCCGCTGGATGGACAATGATGCCTATGGGCATGTCAACAACGTCATCTATTATAGCTGGTTCGATACGGCGGTGAACGCCTGGCTGATCGATCAGGGGCTGCTGGACATTGCCGCCGGCAATCCCATCGGGCTGGTGGTGGAAACCGGCTGCCGCTATCACCGGCCGGTGGCGTTTCCAGACGTGGTGGAAGCCGGCATCCGCATCGCCCAGCTGGGCAGCAGCAGCGTGCGCTGGGAGGTGGGCCTGTTTACGGCTGGCCAACACGCGCCGGCCGCCGATGGCCATTTCGTGCATGTCTATGTGGACCGGGCCGCGCGCCGGCCGCTGCCGCTGCCGGAGACGTGGCGCACACGGCTGGCGCCGCTGGTGGTTGCGCCGCAGCCCTCCACACCTTAAGCGCTCGCGATGGACACGCCAGACGATTCGATCCTCATCCTCGATTTCGGCAGCCAGGTGACGCAATTGATCGCCCGGCGTATCCGCGAGGCCGGCGTCTATTGCGAGATCGTGCCGTTCGCCAAGGGCGATGACGCGTTCGCCCGGATGCAGCCCAGGGGCGTCATCCTGTCGGGCAGCCCGGCCAATATAAGCGATGCCAATGGCCCGCGTATCCCCGATGCAGTGCTGGCATCGGGCGTACCGCTGCTGGGCATCTGCTATGGTGAACAATCACTCTGCCATCAGCTGGGCGGAGCGGTCGTGGCGTCTGACCACCGCGAATTTGGCCGCGCCGAGATCGACATCATCGATGATTGTGCCTTCTTCGCCGGGGTGTGGGCCAGGGGCGACCGGCCCACCGTGTGGATGAGCCATGGAGACCGTATCGAGGCCATTCCCCCCGGTTTCCGCGCTGTCGCCACCAGCGCCGGCGCACCGTTCGCTGCCATCGCCAACGACGAGGCGCGGCGATACGGTGTGCAGTTCCACCCGGAAGTGGTGCACACGCCCGACGGCGCGGCGCTGCTGAAGAATTTCGCTGTCAACGTGTGCGGGGTCACCCCTAACTGGTCGATGGCGGGTTTCCGCGCCGCCAAGATTGCCGAAATCCGCGCGCAGGTTGGCAATGCCAGGGTGATTTGCGGCCTGTCGGGCGGGGTTGATTCGGCGGTGGCGGCGGTCTTGATCCATGAAGCGATTGGCGATCAGCTGACATGCGTGTTCGTCGATCACGGCCTGATGCGGCTGGGCGAGGCAGAACAGGTGGTCAGCCTGTTCCGCGAACATTACCACATCCCGCTGGTCCACGTGGAGGCCGAGGCGCTGTTCCTGCGTGGGCTGGCCGGCGTGACCGATCCCGAAGCCAAGCGCAAGTTCATCGGCAAGACCTTCATCGAAGTGTTCGAAGCCGAGGCGAAAAAGATCGGCGGCGCGGATTTTCTGGCGCAGGGCACGCTTTACCCGGACGTGATCGAAAGCGTTTCGTTCACGGGCGGCCCCAGCGTGACCATCAAGAGCCATCACAATGTCGGCGGGCTGCCCGAACGTATGAACATGCAGCTGGTGGAACCCTTGCGCGAACTGTTCAAGGACGAGGTGCGCCGGTTGGGCGTCGAACTGGGCCTGCCGCCGGCGTTCGTTGGCCGTCACCCGTTCCCCGGCCCCGGCCTTGCCATCCGCATCCCCGGCGAAGTGACGAAGGAGGCCTGCGACACGCTGCGGAAGGCCGACGCCGTCTATCTCGACGAGATCCGCAAGGCCGGCCTGTATGACGAGATCTGGCAGGCCTTTGCCGTGCTGCTGCCCGTGCGCACCGTGGGCGTGATGGGCGATGGCCGCACCTACGACCGCGTCTGCGGCCTGCGCGCCGTGACCAGCGTCGATGGCATGACCGCCGACGTTTATCCCTTCGACGCCGCCTTCCTCACCCGCACCGCCACCCGCATCGTCAACGAGGTGAAGGGCATCAACCGGGTTGTGTATGACTATACATCCAAGCCGCCCGGCACCATCGAGTGGGAGTAACGGGGCGTAGGTTTGGCGGCTTCGTCGCGTCTTTTCGCACTCTTGCGCAGCCAGGACTTGAATCGCGTTCCCAGGTGGCCACTGCTCTTGTGTCTGCCAAAATCGGCTGAGGGTGCGTTTTTTTGTTGCAAGATCGACAAAGCTCGCTTTCGCAAGCCCCAAACGGGAACCAGCGCGGACAATATCGGGGAGGTCGGTCGCAATATCTGTCGGTGGCGGTTCGGGTCGCAGCCGAAGCTGGCTTTGCGATCAATGGTCATGGAACGCCGGTGCGGTGCCAAGCGGCTGCACGACCAAAATGGCCTCCACGGCACCGCCATGGCGAAAGACCAGGGTGACCGGCACCGTATCGCCGGCGACGAACGGGGCATAGAGCCCGGTGAACATCAGGTGACGGCCGCCTGGGGACAGCGGCAATTGCCCATGGGCAGGAATGTCAAAAGCGGCCTGTGCCCGCATTCGGGTGATGCCGCCGCGCGTTGTGCTGCTGTGCAGCGTGACTGTTTCGGCCCAGGGGCTGCGGGCGCCCACCAGCTGATCGGCGGTTGCCATCTGGTTGCGGATGATGAGATAGCCTGCCGCCGTGCGGGTGCCGGGCGCCATGGCGGGGGCCCAGGCCTGGGTGACCACCAGCGGGCCCTGGGTGCCGGCCGCATCGTCATCGCCGGCTGCATGCGGTGACAGGCTGGTGGCGACATAGGCGGTGGTAGCCATGAGCGCGGCGATCGCCAGAATCTCCGCGCGGACGCTGCGGTGCAGCCAGATCCGCGCACCCGGTGCCCAAAGCCGTGGCGTAAGCATGAACCGATTGCCCGCCGCCAGCACCAGCAGCACCGCCGTCAGCACCACCTTGGCAGCAAGCCCGCGATCATAGTCCCGCTCTAGGTCAACCTGCCAGTCCAGCAATTGCCCGGCGGTGAGCACGGCTGCGGCCAGCAGCAGCGCCACCAGTGGCAGTGCCTGTCGGCTGAACCGCTGCACCAATGTTGAAAACGCCGGGGCTGGCTGATGATGCGCGCGCGCCAGCACCAACAGGCCGCCCAGCCACCAGGCGGCCATGGCCACATGCAGGGTGACCGTGGCCGCCGCCGCCAGGCCCTGGGCCGGGCCATGGCCAACAACGCCGAATGACAACAGCCAGGCCAGCGCGCCAATCAGGGCTGGGGCAGCCCTTTGGCTGAACAGCATCAGCACGCCGCCAGCCAATTGCAGGCCATGGCCAAGCCCAAGCGGCGATTGCGCGATGGCCGCAAGCAAAGCTGGATCCGTGAAGGCGTCGAGCCGCTTGGCAGCCAGCATGGCGCTGGCCAGCACCACCAGGCACAGCAGTGCCGCCGCGCGGCGCACGAGCAGCACGCCGGCAGCCCCAGTCTTGGCCATTGGCCAGCCGATCAATGAGCCACGGGCCAGTACGCTGCCGGCCGCGGTCAATCCGGCGGCATAGCCAAGGCCTTTGAGCAGGATGGCCAGCGCTTCATCCATGTCAGGGGACGGGTGCGCGCAGCACCAGGATGATCTGCCCTTCCACAATATGGCCATCGCGCGACAGCGCCCGCCAGCGCACCGCGTTGCGGCCCGGCTTCAGCGCTGGCCTTGCCACGGCAAAGCTGCGCGCACTGCCCGATGGGGTGAACGCCAGCGCCTGTTCGCCGGCTGTTGAGACCAGCGTCATCGCCGTCATCTGTGTCGGCTGGTTGAAATTCAGCGTCAGCGTGGGCGGCGCGCTGGTCAACACGCTGCCGCTCGCCGGAGCACTGCTCTTCATCGCTGTGTGGGCGGCGAGGCTGGCGGGCAGGGCCAGCATGGCCGTTGCGATCAACATCCTGTGCATCATCAATGGTCTCCTTGCGTGATGGCGGGGGTGTTGCCCGCTGTTGTCCATGGATTGGCAAAGCGCGGATCGCGCAAAAACGCTTCGTCGGTCAGTGCCTCAAGAAAGGCGATCAGATCGGCCCGCTCGCGCCGGCTGATCTTGAAGCCCGGCACAAAGCTGCTCTTGAGCGGGTTGCGGCGGCCCACACCGGCATGAGGCCCAGCGCGGATGGTGCGCCCGCCGGCGGCATAATGATCGATCACCGCATCCAGCGTCGCAATGGAGCCATCATGCATATAGGGCGCCGTCACCGCGACATTGCGCAGGCTGGGGGCGCGAAACCGGCCCATGTCCTCAGGCCGGCCGGTGATCTCCGCAAGGCCAGTGTTGTCGGCCGGATAGGCGCCGCGCCCATCAAGATTGTAAAGGCCGGTGTTGTGAAAGGCGATCTCGCCGGCCGCGTTGCGTTCATGCAGCACGGTATCGGCAAAGTTGAGGCCGTTGTGGCAATGATGGCATTCCAGCCGTTCCGAAAAGAATAGCGCCTCACCGCGGATCACCGCATCGGACACGGCGTTGACATCCCCTTCATAGCGATAACGGTCATAGGGGGAGCGGAACGAGACCAAAGTGCGTTGAAAGGCGGCGAGCGCGCGCACGATTTCGGCAAAGCCGATCCGGCCGCTGCCATCCGGAAAGGCCTGGGCAAACAGGTGGCGATACACCGGATCGGCCTGCAGGCGGCTCGCCACATCCGCGTCCATGCCGGCCAGCCCCAGTTCTACCGGTTCCTGGCCGAACAACGGCACCAGCGCCTGCCGTTCAAGATGGTTGAGGCCGGGATTGGCCCAGGTCAGCACCGGAAAATAGGCAACATTGGCCAGCGACATGGCATTGCGCGGCGTTAGGCTGCCGGTGACACCAGCTGATACCGGCTTGCCATCGGTGAAGGCCCGGGCCTGCTGGTGGCAACTGGCGCATGACATGCTGCCATCGCGCGACAGCCGTTTGTCGTAAAACAGATACCGGCCAAGCTCGGCATTGGCCGCCGTGGTCGGATTGGCCACCGGCTCCAGCGGCCGGGGCACCCAAGCCGGCAGGGCATAGTCAAAGCGGCTGGGTTGTAGCGCGTCGATCGGTGCCAGATCAGGCACCGCCGGTGCCGCCGCGCCCGCTAGCACGGCAGCGCCGATCATGAGCAACAGAGCCGCTGGCCGCCGCATCAGATCATTCCACCCTGACCCACTGCTGCCCGCGCGAAGCCTTGCCCTCAAACGGCAGGCCCAGCCGGTCCATGATCGCAGTGCAGTCGCTGTCGCCGGGGAAGGACATGCAGCCAGACGAGGTCTTGGGCGCGTTGATGCCGATATCGGTTTGCGCCAGCAACGCCGCCAGATCGAACACCACGGTGGACCGGGCCGGATCAAAGCCGTTCAGGCGATAGCTGGGCCGGTTCGGGTTGGCGCACGGGCTGGGAGGCGGCGTGTTTGGCGATCCGGCCCCGCACGCCGTGCTGCCCAGGTGGATCGAAAAACCGGTGGCGGCGTTGCGGCGGTTGGGATCGCCACTGGTTTCCATATCAACCGTCAGGAATTTATAGCCGATCCGCCACGGCCAGGTGAGAGCAGTGACATTCAGCGGCGCCGGGGCCAGCGTGGGGTCTTGATGGTTGATCGCCTGTGGCACGGCCAGTTCAAACACCAGCCCGGTATAGCGGCCCGCCGGCACCTGGCCGCGCACCACCCGGTTGGTGGCGGCATTGCCGTTGCAATTGCCGGTGCGGTCCTCGAAATCCAATAAGGCCAGCGCTTCGCTTTGCCATTGGCCATCGGGAACCAACGCCACCGGCACCTCGCGGCCATCGCTGTCAATCAACCGGATGGCCGACACATAGAGGCGCAGATCCTGCAGCCGCATGCCCGATTTGGCGGCACCAATGCCGGTATAGGCCTGATCACAGCGGGCCGGCTGATCGCCCACCTTCGCCGCAAAGCGGATCTCGACCGGCTGCATGGCCGGCTGGGCATGGCTGGTCGCGGCGGCCATGCCCAAGGCCAGCAGCAGCAGACGGGGTGGCAGTGAACGCATGTCAGCTTTCCTCCTTCAAAACATGATTCAGCCGGGCCGCACCCGCGGCCAGCGGTGCTGGTGGTTGAACAACTGCAAACAAGCGTGCGCCACCCGGCACCGCAGCATGGCCGGCTGGCGTGGCGCACAACAGCCCGCCCGGCGCGGACAGGCCCAGCGACCCAAGTCCCAGCGCCACGATCCCCAGGCCAACCGCACAGCGCAACCGGGCGGATCGGGCCTGATCACGCAGGCGGGTGACGCCGATCGCGGCCGCCGTGACCGAAGGCAGCGTGCCCAGCCCGAAGCCGGTCATCAACAACAGTCCGCCGGTGGGCGTGCCCGTCATCAACGCGACGAACAGCGCGCCGAACACCATTGCGCATGGGATCATGCCCCAGAACAGGCCGGCCACAAATGGCGGCGTGCTGCCAGCGCCAAACAGCAGCGTCTGCGCCCGCAGCACGGTGCGCGTCAGGGGCTGCAGCACCGGGTCCAACCGCGCCATCTGGGGCAGCAGGCCCGCCACCGACAAGCCGATCCACACCAGCGCGGCGGCGGCCGCCATTTGCAGCAGGCGAAAGGCGTCAGCCCGGTCAAGCAGATCGAGAAAGCGCGTGCCGGTGAAGCCGACGAGCGCGCCAGCAGCGGCATAGCTGGTCATGCGCCCGGCCTGGGCCGCCATCAGCGTGGACAGGCGGTTCCGCACGCCCGGTTGTGGCTGGGTGAGCAACAGGAAAGAAGTTGAAATGGCCCCACACATGGCAGCGCAATGCATGCTGCTGGCCAGCCCCATCAGCATGCCGCTGCCAAGCCAGACGGCCGCCGTCATTCCGGCAGCTCAAGATCGTCGGGCAAGGCCGTGGCAGCATCAGGATTGGCACCGTCCATGGCCAGCAGCATCAGGGCCAGCAGCCAGATGGGCGTGGCCAGCACGGCAAAGCCATAAGCGACCCAGATGCCGAACCACAGCACGGCCGCGACCAGCATGATCAGCAGCAGGGCAACCAGCAGCGCAATCCGGTCTCCGGATGCCAGAAAAGACGGGTTCGCCAGCGCCGGTTTGGCCGTGCGCCGTCGAACAATCAGCCGCTGGCCCATGACAATCAATACGCCCGCCACCAGGCCAACGGCCGTGCCGGGTGCCAGCCCGATTCCAACCGCGCTGCCCAACAGGGCGCCCATGGCGGCCGTCAACAGCAGGTTGACGGCGATCAGCGCTGCCGCGGCTTGCCCGGATGGCGGTTGCGGCGGCTGGTTGGCGCCGGCTGGGGCGGTAACTCCACGCATGGCGTTGTTGTCATCAATTGTCGTCATCAGCGAAAATCCGTTCGGCAGCGCCGTCGATATCATCATATTGGCCGTTGCGGACGGCCCAGAAGAAGGCGGCCAGCCCGGCGCAGCCGAGCAGCAACGCCAGCGGGATCAGCAGCAGCAGCGCGTTCATGCCGCCCTCCTGCCGCGCAAACGCAGCGCATTCAGCGTGACGGCCAGCGAACTGGCTGCCATCGCCAGCGCGGCCACCCACGGGGTGACCAGCCCCGCCATCGCCACGGGCACCCAGATCCCGTTGTAGAGAAAGGAAAAGCCGATATTCTGCCGCACGATGGCCTGGGCCCGGCAGGCGACATGCAGACATTCGGCGACGGCCGACAGGCTGTCACCCAGCCAGATCACATCCGCGGTGGTGCGGCTGATGTCGGCGGCGCACGCCGGCGCCATCGATGCGGTCGCACTGGCCATCGCCGCGGCATCATTGATGCCATCACCCACCATCAGCACATGCCGGCCAGCCGCCTGCCGATCGGCAATCGCCGCCACCTTTTCAGCCGGCAGCAGTCTGGCCTGCCAATCGGCAATGCCCAAAGCAGCGGCAATTGCGCCGGCAGCGCTGGCATGATCGCCCGACAGCATGGCAAGGCCAAGGCCGCGCTGTAGCAGCCGGGCGCAAGTGGCCGCCGCGTCGGCGCGCAGGGTTTGGCCGATGCTGAAGCCGGTGGGTGCCAGGCCGGGGCCGGTCAGCCAGACCATGCTGGCCTCCGCACCGCCATCGTCAACGCCGCACCATTTGGCAGACCCCAGCCGCACCTCGCCATCGGGGCCTTGCCAGGACAGGCCTTCGCCTTCGGCTTCCGTGACCCCGGCCAAGGCCGGCACATCAGGGTGCAGGCCCCGGATGCTGGCCGCCAGCGGGTGACGGCTGGTGGCGGCCATGCCGGCGGCAAGGCGGCGGCTGGCCGGATCATCCGGCGACACCGCCACGCGGTGGCCGGGGCGGGTGAGCGTGCCGGTCTTGTCGAACACCACCGTATCGACCATGGCCATCCGTTCCAGCGCGCTGTCGGATTTGAGCAATATTCCGCGCCGCATCAGCCTGCCGGCCGCCACCACTTGGGTGACGGGCACCGCCAGCCCCAGCGCACATGGGCAGGCAATGATCAGCACGCACACGGCCGTGACCAGCGCCGCTTGCCAGGCCTGCCCCGCCAACAGCCACCAGCCCAGGAATGTGCCCAAGGCGGCCAGATGCACCACCGGCGTGTAGAGCCTGACCGCACGATCAGCAAAGCCGACATGGCGGCCCCGCTTCTGCTCAGCCGCTTCCAGCAGCTGAACCATTTCTGCAATGGCCGTGGCACTGCCGGGGCGATTGGCAATGATGGTCAACGGCTGGCCCAGATTGGTCATGCCGGCCAGCACCGGATCACCCGGCCCCAGTTGCTGCGGCAGGGCCTCGCCGGTGATCAGGCTGGCATCGATGCTGGATTGGCCGGTGTCGATCACGCCATCCACGCCGATCCGCTCCCCCATGCTGACCAGGATGCGCTGCCCCGGCAGCACCCGTGCGGCCGGGATGGCTTCGGCGCCGGCATCGGCGTGCAGCAATGTGACCGGCCGCGCCGCCAGTTCCGCCAGCCGGGTGACGCCGGACCGCGCCTCACAGCGCGCGCGGTGGTCCAGCCAGCGCCCCAGCAGCAGCACGGTCAGCAACGACAGCGCTCCATCGAAATAGACGTGCGGGCCATTGCGGATGGTTTCCGAAAGGCTCATCGCTGTGGTGAGCAGCACGCCAGCGGCAATCGGCACATCCATGTTGGTTTGACCGCGCCGCAGCACGGCCCAGGCAGAGCGGAAGAATGTTCGCCCGGCATAGGCAATGCACGGCAGGGCAATCAGCGCCGACAGCCATTGGAACAGGCCGCGCGTGCCTGGCCCCATCGCATCGCCGTTGCTCCCCGACCACAGCGCCCACGACAGCATCATCACGTTGGACAGGCCAAAAAAGGCCACGCCAAACGCCAGTTGCAATGCCCGCGCCTGGGCGGCATCTGCCGTGGCCACATCATCCGCCGAATAGGGCACCGCCGTATAGCCAAGGCGGTTCAGCAGATCGATGATGCTGTCGGCAAAGCCGCGCCCATCCGGCCAGCGCACCAGCAGCCGCCGGGTCGACAGGTTGAGCCGGGCGCTGGCAATCCGGCTGTCGGCCAAGAGGGCGCCTTCCACCCGGCGCACACACCCGCCGCAGTGCAGACCATCGACAAACAGATCAAGCTGCCACAGGCCATCGTGCGCGCGCACGGCATAGCCGGCCAGTGTGGCCGCCGGCGGGGGCAGCAGTGCGAAGGGTGCAGCCAGCGTGGTCATGCCCCGTCACCCGCAGCCACATCAAATTGGCTGGTGATGCGATGGCTGCGCCGGCCATCGCTGGCGATCACGCTGACATCCCAGCGGCCACCGATCGGCAGCCGCACGAAGCCGACATGGCGATGGCCGTCGTCGCGCAAGGTCACGGCAACGATCTGGGCAAAGCGGCTTGGCCGTTCCGCCACCAGCCGCACGCTGAGCGCCGGCACGCGCCGCCCGTCACGGTCCA
The DNA here is from genome assembly GCA_036835345.1 of Sandarakinorhabdus sp. GTDB lineage: Bacteria > Pseudomonadota > Alphaproteobacteria > Sphingomonadales > Sphingomonadaceae > Sandarakinorhabdus. The sequence goes on from DAITMD010000001.1 coordinate 12,893, forward strand.
CCACCTGCACGCTGACCGCCGTGTCCGCCCCGGCGCGCGGCACCAGATCCAGCCTGATGCGCCAGGCCGCCGCGCCCGGTTGCGGCGCGGCCGGGCCGGCCCTGGTCACCAGGCCGGTGCTGGTCGAAACCGCGATCTGGATCAGCCGGGCTTCCAGCAGCGCCAGCCCGACAAAGAACAGCACGAACAGGGCCGGAATCCACCGGTCGCCGCTCGCCAGCCAGTGCCGGGTTTTCATCACGATCGGCGGCACGGTCATGGCACCGCTGCGTCTGGCGCAATGAAGAGGGCGTCGGCCCGGCCCAACGGCGCACCGCTCGCATCGGCCAGCACAAAGGCAAAGCGCCTGTTGCCCGTTGCGGCCGCCGGCGGCAGGCTGATCATCACCCGCAGGGCCAGCGTGCCATCGCCGCCAACCGGCGGTAGCGCAGCGCCCGCCTGCGGCATCGCCCCTTCAGCCGCCAGTTGCAGCCGGGCCCCGGGCAGGCCGACGATGGCCAGGCGCAGCGGCCGGCGCGCGCTGCGGTCATCCCGCAGTTGCAGGGCAAAATCATTGCGGATGGTGCCATCGCTCAGCACGACATAGCTGCGGCTGCGGTCAGCCTCCACGGTAAGGCGCACTGGCGCGCGGGTTTGAAACAACAGCAGGGCGCTGCCCAGCACCAGCACCAGCAGCGCCAGATAGGCCAGCGGCCGTGGCCGTTGCCATAAGGGCGGCACCCGTGGCACTGCAACCCCAGCGCTGGCCAGCGGCGCAAAGCCGATCAGGCCGGCTGGCTGCCCAGTGCGTGCCATCACCTGATCACAGGCATCCGCACACAGGCCGCAGCCGATGCAGGCCAGTTGCTGGCCCTGACGAATATCAATCCCCATCGGGCAGACCGCCACGCACAACCCGCAATCAACGCAGGCACCCCGGCCTTGGGCTGATCGGCGCAGCGGCCCGCGCGGTTCGCCGCGCGGCTCGTCATAGCGCACCAGCGCGGTGTGGCGATCCACCATCGCCGCCTGCAGGCGCGGCCAGGGGCACATATGGGTGCAGACCAATTCCTGCGCATGGGCGGCCAGCAGATAGGTGAGCAGGCTGAACAGGCCAAACAATAATGTGGCCACCGGCGGCCCGCCCGGGGCCAGCCCGCCGCCCGCAAAAAACCAGGACACCATCGAATAACCGGTGACCAACGACACGAGCGCCCAGGCCGCGCGGGCCAGGCCCACGCCGCCGATGGGTCGCAAGCGGGCTTCGATCCGGCGATAGGCATCGGTCCAGATGGTTTGCGGGCAGGCAAAGCCGCACCAGACCCGCCCCACCAGGCTGTTGGTGAAAAACAGCAGCAGGGCCGCGCCGATCAGGGTGGCCAGCAACAGCGGCAAATCGCGCGGCCCCAGCACGGCATCCAGCACCAGCGCCTGCCCGCCGGCAAAATCGAACAGCAGCGCGCGCTGCGGCAATTCCGGCGCGCGCGGCCAGGGCAGCAGCGGTCCGCCGATCAGGATGCCGGCCACGGCCAGCATCAGCCCGTCCTTCAGCCGCCGCCAGCGCCCGGCCACCGGGCGCGGCCGGATGGGTCGGGCGGGCAGTTTGCGAGCGGAAGCGGGCCCGGGGATCATGGCGCCGACGCGTCTGGTTCGGGTTCGCCGCCGCCCAGGCCATGGACATAGATCGCCAGCATCTTCACCGTATCGGCACCGATGCGGGCTTCCCAGGCCGGCATCATGCCCATGCGCGGATCGCGGATCTGGGCCTCGATGCGGGCCTGGGTGCCGCCATACAGCCAGATTGCATCCGACAGGCGCGGCGCCCCCATGTCGCGATTGCCTTCACCAGTCTCGCCATGGCAGCCGGCGCAATTTTCCGCAAACAGGCCGGCGCCCGGCATGGCGGCGCGGCCGGCCGGGGTGAGGCGGCGATCCCCCAGCGCCCGCACATAGGCTGCCACGCTGCTGATCTGCGGCGCGGTCAGCGTCTCGCCAAAGGGCGGCATCTGGCTGGTGCGGCTGTCAGGGTCTTCGTTGCGGATGCCATGGGCGATGGTCTGGTGGATAGCGCTCAGCGCGCCGCCCCACAGCCAGTCATCATCCACCAGTGCCGGAAACTGGCCGATCTGGCCGCCGGCGCCGGCGCCGTGGCAGCCGGCACAATGCACGCCAAAGGCCGCCCGTCCGCCGCGAAAGGCAAAGCGGGCCAGCACGGGATCCCTGGCAATATCCGTCACAGCCGTTTGCGCAATGCGGGCGCGCAAGGCCGATTGCACTGCGATGGCCTCGGCCTGGCTGGCGGCCAGCTGCTGCCGGGCCGTGCGGTCTGCATCCCCGCTGACAGCGCCGCTGAGCGACGGGAAGGATGGGTTGACGACGATATAGGCCATCGCAAAGCCGATGCAGACCAGCCACACGGTCAACCACCAGGCCGGAATTGGCGTGCGCAATTCCCTGATGCCATCCCAGCTGTGGCCGGTGGTGAACTGGCCAGTCAATGGATCGCGTTCAGGTTTGCCCATGGGGGTCGTCCTGTTGGCTATTGCCGTCATCACCCTGTTCGATCAGGCGGCGGGCATGGGCCGCCATCTCCTCGCGCCGGGCCGGATCAAAGCTGTGCCTGATCACCCAGAGGATGCTCAGCACGCCCATCGCCATGAACAGGGCCTCCAGATATCCCAGACCAGCCTCGCTCATTTGGTTTGCCTCAGGTCTTCCGGCCGCGCCGCATCGATTTCGGCCAGCGTGCCCAGCACCTGCAGATAGGCAATCAGGGCATCCATTTCGGTAAGCGTCCGGGTCTGGCCGGTGAACGGCCCCAGCGGTGCCTTGGGATAACGGGTCCGCAGGGCTTCGGCATCGCCATTGTCGGGATCGGCCTGGGCCCTGGCATCGGCGGCTGCCGCTGTGATCATGGCGCTGGAATAAGGCACGCCGAGTTTTTGCAAGGTGGCCAGATGCGCCGAAAGACTGTCGGGATCGAGCGGCCGGCGTTTCAGAAAGCCATAAGGCGGCATGATCGAGCCGGGCAGCACGTCGCGCGGGTTGATCAGATGGGCGGTGTGCCAGGCGTTGGAATATTTGCCGCCGATGCGCGCCAGATCAGGCCCGGTGCGCTTTGATCCCCACAGGAATGGATGATCAAAGCGGCTTTCGGCCGCCAGGCTGTAATGGCCATAGCGGTCAACCTCGTCGCGAAACGGCCGGATCATCTGGGAATGGCAGTTGTAACAGCCTTCCCGCATATAGATGTTGCGCCCGGCAAGCTCGAGCGGGCTGTAGGGGCGCACGCCCTTGACCGGCTCGATCGTCGCTTCGATCTGGAACAGCGGAATGATCTGCACCAGGCCGCCGATGGCGATGGTCAGCACGGTCATCAGCACGAACAGCGGCGCGCTCTTCTCGATGATGCCATGGTTGAAGCCGCTGCTCATGCGCTGGCTCCCACACCAAGCGGCGCCGACGGCGGATCGATCACCCGCCGAACCGGTGAACGGATGGTGCGATAAAGATTGAACGCCATCAGCACCATGCCGGCCAGATAGAACAGGCCGCCGACCAGCCGCACCACATAATAAGGATGCAGCATCACCACCGATTCGCTGAACGAATATTGCAGGAAGCCCTGATCATCATAGGCGCGCCACATCAATGCCTGGCTGATGCCGGCCACCCACATGGCGGTGATGTAAAAAAGAATGCCCACAGTTGCCAGCCAGAAATGCGCTTCAACCAGCGCGGTGGAATATAACCGCCGGCCCCACAGCCGCGGTACGAGATAGTAAAGCGCGCCAAAGGCGATGAACGCCACCCAGCCCAGCGCGCCTGAATGGACATGGCCAACGGTCCAATCGGTATAGTGGGACAGGGCGTTCACCTCGCGGATGGCCATCAGCGGGCCTTCGAACGTGGCCATGCCGTAAAACGCCACCGCCACCACCAGAAAGCGCAGCACTGGATCGGTGCGGAGCCGTCCCCACGCGCCCGACAAGGTCATGATGCCGTTGATCATCCCGCCCCACGACGGCATCCACAACATGATCGAAAACACCATGCCCAGCGTCTGGGTCCAATCCGGCAGCGCCGTGTAATGAAGATGATGCGGGCCGGCCCAGATATAAAGGAAGATCAGCGCCCAAAAATGCACGATCGACAGGCGATAGCTGTAAATTGGCCGCCCGGCTTGCTTGGGCAGGAAATAATACATGATCCCGATGAAACCGGCGGTGAGGAAAAAGCCCACCATATTGTGGCCATACCACCACTGGATCATCGCACCCTGCACGCCCGACCAGATCGTGTAGCTTTTGGTGCCCAGCAGCGAGACCGGCAGGGACAGGTTGTTGACGATGACCAATACTGCCACCGTGATGATGAACGCCCAATAAAACCAATTGGCGACATAGATATGCGGTTCAGTGCGGCGGGCGATGGTGCCGGTGAAAATCACGAAATAAACCACCCATACAATCACCAGCAGCAAGATATTATACCATTCCAGTTCGGCATATTCCTGCGATTTGCTGATACCCAGCATATAGCCGATGATCGCCATCAGCACGGTGATCTGATAACCCCAGAACAGAAATTGCGCCCAGCCCTTGCCGCCGAACAACCGGGTCTGGCAGGTGCGTTGCACCACGTGCAGCGAGGTGCCGATCAGCGCATTGCCAGCAAAGCCCAGGATCACTGAACTGGTGTGCACCGCGCGAAACCGGCCGAAATTGACATATTCCGACAGGTTCAATGCCGGAAATGCCAACTCGCCCGCGATGAACACCCCGGCGCTCATGCCAACCAGGGCCCAGATCACGGTTGCCACCATGAACTGGCGGACGATGCCGTTGTAAAAGTCGATCGATATTTTGGGGCTGGTGGTCATGATGACAGGCCGGTTGCAAAACGCTGCATCGCAGCTATCCTTGAAATGACACGTGGAGGGTAAGCATGAAGGCCATGGGCAAGCGCGGAGGCAATGCCATGACCGATGTACCGGATATCGCGATTTTCGATGATCCGGATGTGGGCCTTGTGGCGCAGGACTATTTGCCGCCGCCCGACATCCGCTCCATCACGCCGGCAGATGTCCTCGCCGCGCTGCGCCATGGGCTGGCGGATTTTCGCCGCAGCTGGCGGCTGGGGGCGTCGTTCGCGGCCGTCTACATGCTGGCCGGTCTGCTGTTGATCGGTGCCTTGCTGCAATTGGGCTATGTTTTCGCCATCTTCCCGGTCACTGCCGGCTTTCTGTTGATCGGGCCGGCGATTGCAGTGGCCTTTTACGACATCAGTCGCCGCATCGAAGCCGGGGAAGCTTTGCGCTGGCGCGCAGTCGCCTGGTCGTTCACCCGGCATGGCAGCACCCAGTTGCTGCTGTTCGGCGGCGTGCTGATCTTCATGATGCTGCTGTGGATGCGGGCGGCCACCCTGCTCTATGCGCTGGAATTCGGCACCCATGCCGTAAGCCCCGGCGCCTTGCTGGCCGATTTGCGCTCCGCCGATGCCATCGGTTTCCTGCTGCTGGGCAATGCCGTCGGCGCGGTGCTGTCGGCTGTGGCCTTTGTGATCAGCGTGGTGGCCGTGCCGATGCTGCTCGATCGCGATGTCGATTTCATGACTGCATTGGCCACCAGCATCCGGGCCTGCTGGCGCAACCCGATTTCGATGCTGTTTTTTGCCAGCGCAATCGTCATGCTGATTGGTCTGTCGGCGCTCACCGGCTTTCTGGGCCTGCTTGGCGCCTTGCCCATCATCGGTCACGCCACCTGGCATGTGTATCGGCGCACGGTTGTGCACAAGGCAGACGTCTGAACGCATCACAGCTACCGACTCAGGCCCTGACGGACAATCGCTGCGATCTGGCGACGTTCTGGTGCCGACAGCATCGAGGCCAGTTGCACCGTTCGACCGCACACGCGTAACCGCATTCGGAAATCGCCGTCGCATCCTTCGTCTTCGTCCAGCCGGGCCTGCCAAACCGGAAAGCGTGCACGCACCCCGCCCGGCCAATATTGTTCCAGAACAATGTCCTCAGCCTCGATCCGCAGCCGCTCGCGCGGCGGCGGCCGGTGCGCAAAGGCCAGCGTGAAGCCGACGAACAGGGCCGCATCGGCCAACAGGAAGACCGCGATCGGCCAGGCGCCCATGATCCAGGCCCGCAAGGCGCTCACTGCAAGCACAGCGCCCACCACCAGAACGATTGTGCGCAGGCGCTGCGGAGACAGAGAGCGGTTGCCCTCCATCACAAGATCAACTGTTCCCGGCGGGGCATCAATGCTCACACGGCTGTTTCGATAGGCAGACGCGCCCGTGCCACCGCCATCATGGCGTTCGCGCCAGTTTTGCAAGGCCATAGTCATGCTCTCCGCCAACCTGCCTGGCTGGCCAAGGAGAAGGTGAGGCGCACAGCCGCCAACGGCGTGCCACCCAACGTCCAGATTTCAAGGGGGCGTATCGGTCGCGCGGCCGCGCCGCGAACCATATACTTGTCTTGCTGATGCGTCGGGCTCGGTCAGGGGCCCTGGGGCGGCGGAATTCTGACCGCCGGTTGGGTCGCCGCAGCGGGCGTGCGGCTTTGTTCCTGCAGTGCCGCCACAACAAACATGACGGGCAAAGCCACCGCCGTGCCCGCCGACCCGGCCATTGCAGGTCCCGTCAAGCTGAAGGCACAAAGGCCCTGATCGCCATGATGCGATTGGTCCGGGGTGCCGGAACCCTGGCCATCGATCGTCACGATCTGCGTTGTCGCACCGGAGCACAGCACAAGTTTCATGCTGCCGCTGGACGCATCGGGCATCCATCCTGCCGGGATCATCAGCCGCAGCATTAAAGCGAACAGCGCAATGACAACCGCTGCTTCGAATCGCGCGGTCCGTACCCGTTCGAGGTTGGGCGGCTGCCTCATGGGCAAGTGGTTAACAACCAAAGCCTGAAGGCGCAACTACGGAAAATCCAGCAGTGCAACAACTTGTGGACGCAGCGCCGATGTGACGGTCAACGTGGCCGGAGACACGCGAGTGTGGACGATCAATGACGGTCCGCGAAGAACAAGCCAGCCCTGCAGAGTTGCGCCCTGGATGCGGGGGCTGGGGTGTCGTGATCGACTGAGGATCGAAACGCACGAGGGGTTCACGGGGGCGGGGGGAGGGGCTGCACAAGAGCAAATGGCGATGCAGATGATCGAACCACCATGGCCATTGTGGCTCAGGCCCGAACGGAATGTGGACTGATGCCAGCGCATTCGGGCAGATTGAAGCTCAGGGCGCAACGGCTGGTCGGCGACGAAATTGCCTTCGGCTCGGGCAAAGCTGATCTTCTTTCGGCGATTGCCGTTCACGGTTCGATATCAGCGGCCTGGCGTGCGATGGGTCTGAGGCGTGATCGCAGAGCACGCCGTTGAAGAGCGGTAGTAAAAGTGATCGATGAAATTTTGCGAAGCGCAGCGAGGTTCCCAAGAGCGTAGAATTTCCCGATAGGGAAATATTCGTGCATCAAGACCAATTCGCCATGATAATTTCCCACACGGGAAAGTGGACAACAGAAATCGCCAGCTGACGAAGGCTGCCCGGGGCGCGGCGGATGAGCTCTGGGCGAGATCGTCTGACGATCAGACCTTGGGGCTGGCCGGTTGGCGATGGAATTCGGTGACGGTCCTTTTCTGGTGGTTCGTGGGGTAAAGTCTGGTACTAAAAATCGGTCGCAATGGCAGAAACGGTGTCGATAGATGCTGGAACCGCGAAAAATTTTCGCACCGATTTCATCAATGATTTCAATAGGGTGATCAAGTGACGGGCCTTTTGGCGGGCCGGACCGTCAAAACCGGCAATAAACTTCATAAAAACAACGTTCTATAGTGTATTTTAACAATCGAATGGGAGTGACGGGAAACGGATACTGCGGGCGGGTCTGGCGTGGATTATCGTTTGAAAGGCGACATTTGGCAGGGTCTTGCGCAGCGATCAGGGCTCACAAATCCCAGGTCAGGCTGACGTTCGCAACGCGGCCGGGGATTAGATCATAGGCGCCGGCGCCGGGCGCGCGGAATCCATAGACGTTGAACAGGTTGGTGATGGTGAGGCGGGCCAGCGCGGCTTGGCCAGCGAGCTTGAGTGTCTGGCGAGCGCCCACATTGACCAGCGTGCGCTCTGGAATGCGCACCAGATTGAGGCGGGTGCTTTCGCGCGGGCCTTCGTGGGTGAAGCCGATATCGACGGCAAGGCCTTGCCAGGGCGTGTCCCAGTTGAGGCTGCCAATGGCTTCGATGGGTGTGGAATTGACTGGGCGCCGCCCGATCCGGCCCAGCGCCACGCCGTCACCGGTGACTTCGGCATCAAGCAGCACGGCGCCGGCGACGATGCCCAGCGTGCGGGTGAGTTTGCCCGACAAGGACAATTCGAAGCCGCTGTTGCGCACCACGCCCAGATCGCGCCAGATGTTGTTCTCATCAAGGTTGAAATAGGGCTTCTCCACCCGGAACCAGCCGGCGATCAGCTTCAGATCCTTGGTGATGGCCAGCCGCAGGCCGGCATCTGTCTGCCGCGTCTGGATGGCCGGCAGCGCATCGTTGCGATTGATGGCGACTGCCGGGGCAACGCCGGATTCCTCCAGGCCAGTGGCGTGGCTGGCAAAAAGGACGAGCGCCTTGCTGATGTTGAGTGCCAGCGTGGCATTCCACAGCCAGGGCGTTGCGCGGTCACGCACGGCCGGCGCGGCGGGGAAGGCGATGCGTTTGCGGTAACTGGTTTTCTGCAGGCCAGCGCTGACCTCGCCAATGTCCTTCCAGCGCAGGCCATAGGCGATCCCGCCCGTCACCTGCTCGACCTGGTCGTCGATCTGCGCGCTAAAAGCCAAGGGCGGTTCAGGCACGGCGATGCGATCGTTCATCCGATACGGCCCGAAATCCAGGAAGGCGGTGCCGCCATAGCGGCGATCAGCTTCGCGGGCGCGCAGCATCAGGTTCAGCGTGTGCAGCCGTGGGCCGTCGGCAATGCTGTGCGTGAGCCGCGCCTCGCCGGAAGTGGAGGCAAATTTCGTGGGCGGATCGACGATGGCGGTCAGCCGTGCGCGGCCATCGGGTTGCAGATCATCCAGGAAGGTGAACGTGTCACGCTCATTGTCGAAGAAGCTGCGAAAGACACCGGCTTTGAGGATGGTGTTGGCGCCCATCCGCCACGAGGCGAGCATGCCATAGTTGACCGCATGGCCTTCATAGATCGCCCAGCGCGGCCCGACGAACAGGCGGCGGGCCGGATCGGGCGGCAGCGTGTTGCCGGCCGGGCGATACAGGGGCCCGATCGTCTGGTCATGGATGTCGGATCGGATCCAGAAGGGCAGGATTTCGATCTCGCTGCTCGGCGTCCAGCGCAGCGACATCGCCTCGATATGCTGGGTGCTGGTGGTGCTGTTGAAAGCGCTGTTGCGATAGACGGCGCCGCCAAGGCCGAGGCTGAGCCGGTCCTTGACCAGCGGCAGGCTGGCATCGGCCTCCAGCGCCAGCGCGCCATAGCTGTCGGCCGAGGCAAAGGCGGACAGGCTGGTGGCGTCGCCGGGCCGGCGGAAGCTGTAATCCACCACACCAGTGGGTGCGGGGAAGGGGAAGCCCTGCGCTGAAATCCCCACCCTGATGTTGGTGGCCTGACGCAGACGCGGATTGAGGCCCCAGACCTGATCGAAATAGAGGCCATCGATGCGCACATTGCCGGCCGCGGTGGGGGAGAAGCCGCGCACATTGCTGCTGGCATACAGGCCGATCGATTCGCGGTTGATGCTGGCACCAAAGGCGTCCTCGGCTTGGGTGACGATATTCTCGGCAACGCGGGCAGGAGCAGCGGCAGCGGCCGAAACGGGGATCAGGGCCAACACAAAAGGACGTGCTGCGCGTATCATCAGCGACCTTGATGCAAAGCAAAGCGGCCTGAGGCCGGATCGAAGCGCACGGCCGGCGTGTCGAACGCCGCACCGATCTCGCCCGCGGCGATCAGCTGCGCCGCCGTTCCCGCCACGAACCGGCCTTGCCCTGGCAGCAGCCAGACAAGATCGGACAGTTGCAATGACAGATCGAGATCATGGCTGGAGAGCAGCACCACCGTGCCGGTTTCCTGGGCGTGACGGCGCAGCAGAGCCATCATTTCAACGCGGCCCGGCAAATCCAGAAAGGCCGTGATCTCGTCGAGCAGCATCAATTGGGCGGTTTGTGCCATGGCCCGGGCGATCATCACCCGCTGCCGCTCGCCATCGGACAGCGCATCGAACAACCGTGGTTGAAAGGCCGATACGCCGCAGGCCGCGGCCGCATCGCCGACGATCAACTCATCATCGCGGGACAGCAGCCCATCCCAACCCGTAAAGGGAGCGCGGCCGAGCTTGAGCACGTCATCCACTGTCAGCCCCGGGCTGCCGGCCCGCTCGGTCAACACCACGGCGATGCGCCTGGCCCGGGCGCTGCTCGCCAGCATGGCAATATCGCACCCTTCGATAAAGGCCGCGCCGGCCATGGCCGGCAGCAGGCCGGCCAAGGTGCGCAACAGGGTTGACTTGCCAGTGCCGTTGCGGCCGAGCAGGCAGACGAAGGATCCGGGCGGCACCACAGTCGTCACCGGTTCCAGAACCGGCCGATCGCCATGGCCGACCACCAAAGTGCCCAGTTGCAGCATCAGCGCATCGCTTTCAGCGCCGGTGAGGCGACCAGCAGCAGGATCACCACCGGCGCGCCGATGATCGCCAGAATGGCGTTCAGATGCAGAAAATGCTGCTCCCACGGCAGGTGCACAGCGGCATCACCGGCCACGGCCAGCACTGCACCGGCCAGCCCGGCCAAGGGCAGCGTGGGCAAGACCCGCGCCGACCCGGCGATGGCGCGGGCCACATGCGGTGCGATCAGCCCGATGAACGAAACCGGCCCGCAAAAGGCCACCACCGGCGCCACCAGCAGCACCGTTGCCGCCAGCGCCACAAGCCGCAGCCGCGCCAGATTGGTGCCCAGGCTTTGGGCATAAGTCTCGCCGAGCAGCAGCGTGGTGAGCGGCTTTGCCACCATGGCGGCGAGCGCCAGCCCGGCAATCACGATGGCGCCCAGCCAGCCCAGATCGGCCGGCGTCACGCCAGCAAAGCTGGCATCCTGCCACCCGGCATAAACACGCGCGCCGGCCCGCGCCGCAAAATGCAAGAGGACCGATGTGAGCCCCTGCGCCAGAAAGCCCAGCATCAGGCCCACCACCAGAAGGGTGATCGCCCCCACGCGCCGGCCCAGCCCCAGCATGGCGATTGCCGTCAGCGCCACGCCGCCGCCTGCCGCAGCGATGATGCCAGGTCCCTTAAACAGGATGAGGAACGCCACTGCGGCTGGCCCGGCAAAGGCCGCAGCGGTGACGGTCAGCGCGACGCCCAGCTGGCCGCCCGCCAGCAGGCCAAGCGACCATGCATCAGCGACCGGATTGCGAAACAGGGACTGCATCAGCAAGCCCGCCACACCAAGCGCTGCTCCGGCCACCAGCGCGGCCAGGATGCGCGGCAGCCTGATATCCCGCACGATCTGCCCAGCCACATCGTCGCCAGCACGGCCGGCCAGCGCTGCCACGGTATCGGCAAGGCTCAGGGCCACCTGGCCATAGGCCAGTGCGCCAAGACACAGCAGCAGCAATAGCAGGGCAAGGCCGGCGTTGCCCGCGGCAAGGCGCAGGCTGGTCAATGCCCGCCGCCTGTGGTGACAGGGGTGGCCTGTTCAGGCGCAAAGTATCGATACCGGCCATCCCGCAGCGCCGGATGCACCAGCTTGACAATATCGGCCAACAGCCAGTCAGGGCGGATCATGCCCATTTCCCACAGTTCCCACGCGTCGGCGGCACTGCTCTTGCGGCCGGGCTGCCAGAACACGCAGCCCTCTCGCCACGCCCGGAAGCGCGCCAGCGTGGCGGCATTGCGGTAGGGCGTGGACAGCGGATCGCGCATCATCCAGCAATCGGCCGCTTCGCCGGCCTTGGTGATCAAAGATTCAGTGGAAACAGCAGAAAAGCTATCGAGGCGTGGGTCCTCGGCGGTGCCCAGGACCACGTCGGCGTTGGCGTCCCGGATCAGCTCGGCATCGGCGCCGCGCTGCGTTACCTGCCAGCGATCGCCGCCGCTTGCATACCATGCCCAAAGCAATTGCGTGCGTGGCTGAGCAGCGGCCTCGCGCTTCAGACGTGCAACATTGGCGCCAATCTCAGCCACCAGGGCGTCCGCCTCGCGCTCCCGGCCGGTCAGCAAGCCCAGCAGCCTGATCCAGTCGGCCCGGCCCATGTAATGGGGTTCGGCATCGATGAAGGTGGGCAAGACCGGCACGCCAAGCGCCGCGACCCGTTCCATGGCCTCCGTATGCGTCAGATCGGCCATCTTCATGAGCAGGAGTTCCGGCTTTGCCGCGACCAGCGCATCCATCAGCGGTGGCTGGTGCCAGCCATAGCCGATCTGACGAATGGCACCGGCCTTCACCTGGGCGCGGATGCCGTCATCATAACTGTCATGGCCGCCCACGGCCACCAGCCTGTCGGCAATGCCAAGCGCGCGCGCCATCGCTTCATGGGCTTGATCATTCACCGCAAGCCGCATCACCGGCGTGCGCACCAGCATTGCGCCAGCCAGCGGCCCCGTCAGGGGTGGCGCTGGGGTGCCGCGCGGCACGAGCACCAGCCGGGCGCGCTGCGGCGGACCGCCGGCCGTGCCGCCCCAGGCGACAACATTGGCCTCGACATCCACCACGCGATAACCATCATGCTGCGCCACGCGGAAGGTGCGGGTGGCGGCCATGGCGATGGGCGCGCCGCCGGCCGGGGTGGCAGCACCGGACTGCGGTTCCGCGCTGCACGCGCCAAGCAGCAGCGCCGGCGCCAGCAGGAGGAGCAGCCGGCGCACCATCACCACGTTCAGAATGTCTTGGCGATGGTGGCGCGGAACTGCTGCGGCGGCCCCGGGGTGGCATAGGTGGGATCGGTGCGGCCGCCGAACAGGAAATCATACTCGGTTCCGAACGCATTCAGCATCGTGAAGTCAACGGTGACGCCGCGCCACATGGGCGGCGCGATCCGCAGGTTCAACGTCACCTGTTCATAGCCGCCCGCCACCACGCGATTGTCGAGCGTGACCGGGTAGTCATCATAGACTTCCAGCTGGGCGCGGGCCGACATCCACGATGTGATCGCCTGATCCGCCGAAACGAACAGCGTGTTCTTCGGGACGCCCACCGGTGCGCGTCCCGAAAGATCCACCGGTCCGGCAAAGGTGGACAGGGTAAAGCGATCCCAGTTGCCAGCGACGTGGCTGTAGTTCACTTGCAGCTGGGTGCCTTTCGCCGGGCGCAAGCCCAGCGCTACTTCAATGCCGCGAATGGACAGGTTGTCAC
>DAITMD010000002.1:0-25439 GCA_036835345.1 Sandarakinorhabdus sp.
GGCGGCTTTGCCATGCCGGCCGGGCAGAGAGTGACCGTGCCCACCGGTGTGGCTGCCTTCCCGCGCGACCTGCTGGCCTTCCCGCCGCGCGCGATGGTGGAGCGCGGGTACAATGTGGTGCATTACACCGCCATGCCGCGCGGCGGCCATTTCGCCAGTCTGGAAGAACCGGAATTGTTCCTCGCCGATGTGAGGAAATTTGTTGCCGGGCTGTGAGCGCGCAGCCGATCTGGGACATAACGCCGGGCCTGACCGATTATCCGGATGCCTTGCAGCGCATGCGGGCGATTGCCGCCGGGATCAGGGCCGGCACCGATCCGGAGCGCATCTGGCTGGTGGAGCACGCGCCGCTCTACACCGCTGGCACCAGCGCCGATCCGGCGGAGCTGATCGATCCACAGCGTTTTCCGGTGTTCAGCGCCGGGCGCGGCGGGCGCTACACCTATCACGGGCCGGGCCAGCGCGTGGTGTATGTCATGCTGGATCTGGCGGCGCGCGGGCGCGATGTGCGGTGCTTTGTGGCGGCACTGGAGGCATGGATCATCGCGGCGCTGGCCGATCTGGGGGTGGAAGGCCGCATCATTCCCGGCAAGATCGGCGTATGGGTGGATACACAAGCCGGCCCGGCCAAGGTCGCCGCAATCGGCGTTCGGGTGCAGCGCTGGGTGAGCTACCACGGATTGGCGATCAATTTTGCGCCTGATCTGGCGCATTTTGGCGGGATCGTGCCCTGCGGCCTCAGCGAACCGGTGACCAGCCTCGCGGCGCTGGGTCAGCCCGCAACCATGGCGCAGCTCGATGCAGCACTGGCCCGGCGTCTCCCCGCCATGCTGGCACGTCTCGTCGCATGACGTATTGCCGTTGCAACGTCCCGCTTGCAGGAATCTTTGCGCACCGCTAATGTCTACCTCAGTTGGGGGATTAAGGCCGTGCCAACCCAACTCGTCCTGGGTTCAGGCGACACCGTCCAAGGAGTTTTGAACAATGACCATCGTTGAAAAGCTGAAGACCACCACGATCATTGCTGGCGCCGCCCTGCTCGTCGTTGCTTGCGGCGAAAAGAAGGCTGAAGAAGCCCCGGCCGCTGAAGCTCCGGCTGCTGAAGAAGCCCCGGCTCCGGAAGCCGCTCCGGCTGCTGATGCCATGGCCCCGGCTGCTGACGCCATGGCCCCGGCCGCTGACGCCATGGCTGCGGAAGCCGCTCCGGCTCCGGAAGCTGCCCCGGCTCAGTAAGTTCGACATTTCGTCGAATTGGATTATGAAGGGCCGTCCCGCGAGGGGCGGCCCTTTTTCCTTGGGAAGGATATTGCATGAGCCTTGCACAGATCACCGAACAGATGACCGAGCGCATGGGTAGCGGTGGCCAGTTCAAGAAATCGGTGAAGTTCGATTTCGGCACTGATGGCCTGGTGCGAATTGACGACACGGTCTCGCCCGTTGTGGTCAGCAACGATGATGGCCCGACGGCCTGCACCATCAAGGTGACCATGGCGGATTTCATGGACATCGCCACCGGCAAGCAGAACGCCCAGATGGCCTTCATGATGGGCAAGCTGAAGATTGACGGCGACATGTCGGTCGCGCTGTCGCTGGGCAGCATTTTGGGTTGATGACAATGCACCCATGCTGGAGCCATAATGGCTCCAGCATGCAGACAGGGTAATCAATCAGTGCAGCGTCCGATTTTGTGGTTGAGCCTGGCGAGCCTCGCGCTGATCAGCGTTGTCGAGGCCGCTCCCGTGGCGCGAAAGCCAGCGCCAGCAGCCAAGCGCCCCGCGGCGAGGCCGGCACAAAAGCCGCCGGTAAAGCCTGTTGCAGCAAAGCCAGCGGAACCAGAGCTGCCCGCCACGCCCGGCATCATGGTGCCAAAACCCGTGGTCCTCAGCCGCCCGACACCTGCCGAGCAAAAGGCTCATGCGATCTGGAGCCTGCGCACCGCGCTGAATGTTGCGGCGTTGCAATGCCAATATTCCGCCTATCTGCGCACGGTCGACAATTATAATCAGATGCTGCGCAAGCATAGTGGCGATCTGACAGCGGCGCAGAAGCAGATGATCGCGCACTTCGCCCGGACGACCAAGGCCGGCCCATCCGGCTTCGATCGCTACAACACCCGCAGCTACAACAGCTTTTCCACGCTGGACGCCCAGTATAATTTTTGCTGGGCCGCTGGAAGGGCTGGACTGGCAGTCCGGATGGCCAATGTCGGCGCCATGGCCGACGTGGCCGAAGCAGCCATTCCCGAACTCAGGGCAGCATTGTCCCAGGTTCCAAGGGCCGCCGGCTTGATCGTGCCGCCAGCGCCGGCCTTGCCCGATTTTTCCATGCGCGAGCCGATCATCGCCAACAACTGAGGGGGTTGGCGCACCCGGCTTGCCCTGTTGCTCGCCAGTGGCTGGATGCACGCTGGCCTTCGCCTACACCAGGCAAAGAAAAAGGGGGAGCGGCTTTTGCCACTCCCCCTCAATCTTGCAGAAACCTGTCTGCCGCTTACTGCGGCTGGCAGGGGCCCGTGTCTGGAGCCGGCGCACCGCTGAACGTGATTTCCACGCGGCGGTTCTGCGGTTCGCGGACGCCGTCGGCGGTGTCGACCAGCGGACGACCTTCACCGAAGGCTTCCGTGCCCATGGCGCTGTCCGGAACACCCTTGCCGGCCAGATAGGCCTTAACGGCGTCGGCGCGGCGCTGGGACAGGGCGAGGTTGTAATCGTCCTTGCCCGACTTGTCGGCGTGACCGGCCAGCGCAACGCTGGTCTGGCCGGTGGCAGCAAACTGCTCAGCCGCACGGTCGAGGATCGCAGCTGCTTCAGCCGTGATGTTCGACTTGTCCCAATCGAAGAAGACCAGGAACGGACCCGGGGTCACAGCCGGCGGCGGGCACGGCGGCAGCGGCGGCGGGGGCGGCGGGGGCGGCGGGGGTGGCGGGGGCGGCGGCGGCGGCGGTGCAGCTTCGAAGAAGTTGTACGCCAGCGTCAGCAGCAGGCTGTGGCTGCGGAACCGCGTGTCGACCGGCAGACCGTTGGTGGTGAACGCATTCACATCCGTCACGTTCAGGTAACGATACTTCAGGCCGATATCCACATGGTCGCTGACCGGCTTGTAAATCCCGGCCAGGATGTTCCACGCAAACGAAGTGTCGGAATCGCTCAGGAACACAGCACCCGGCGCACGAAGCGCCTGATCGGTCATCCGCACACGGGCGATACCGGCACCGGCACCAACATAACCGCCAGCGCCGCCATCCTTGCCGCCGAAGTCAACCAGGCCGTTCAGCATGAACGCCAGCGCGCTCGCCGAACCACCGGCATCTTCATAGCGACCAACCGGAGGAATGCCGGTCACGCCGACGCCAGCCGCGTTGGTGAACGGAATTGCCGGCGGCGAATTGTCCACCTGCGAATTGCGGTTGCGGCCACGAATGTAATTCAGCGCGAATTCAGTGCGAAAGCCGCCGAAATCATAACCGATGTTGCCGCCAGCATCAAAGCCCGGCAGGTAAACCTGCTTGATGGCGTTGTTGACAGTGGTGGCCCCGTTGGCCGTCGAAATATCCAGATCCTGGTTCTGGATCAGGCTGACACCCGCTTCCAGACCGATATACCAAGCCTTGTCTTTTGCCGTCGCAGCGCTCGAAAGCGCCGTAGCGGCAAGGACCAGACCGATTGCGAACTTGCGCATCGTCATCCCCTTTGTGTGTGCCAGCACCATTCTGGCATCTGGCGCCTGTCTATCGCAGGCCGTCACTCGAGGGCAAGAGCCGATTCGCTGATATTGTGGCCGTGCCGCAACACTGCCGTGTGGAATCAATACAGATTATCAGACCGGAACCGCCAAAACACCCTGCTGCTGCAAGGCGATGAGGAGGTCCGCGATCGCAGCGCGGGCCTGAACATCCACAGTGCTGCCGCCGCTCGGCAAGGCGATGACAGCCGGCGGCATCCCCAATACGATCCGTCCGCCAATCGATAGCGCAGCCA
Organism: Sandarakinorhabdus sp.; assembly: GCA_036835345.1. Taxonomy (GTDB): domain Bacteria; phylum Pseudomonadota; class Alphaproteobacteria; order Sphingomonadales; family Sphingomonadaceae; genus Sandarakinorhabdus. The sequence goes on from DAITMD010000002.1 coordinate 3,978, forward strand.
CAGGCAAAGCATCCTGCCAGCTGCCGCGATGTACCAGCAGCACGCCTTCGTCGGCCACCAACGCGGTTTGGCCATCGCGCGGCGCTTCGGCCAACCAGCCTGAGCTTTGCCAGTGCATGAGCGTTCCTGCCGGTTGGCCCCAAGCGGCAACGCCAGCGGCGGGCACGATGAAGGCGCTGCCCACCGCCGGATCGGCAGGCGGCTCGGCTGCCGTTCGCGATTCGACGACCAGCGCCACCAGCCGATCAAGCGCGAGAACCGCTTCGTTGTGGGTCACATCCTTCTGGCTCTGGCCGGCAGCCAGCAGCGGCAGGGCAAGTCTGGGGGTGATGGGCATGATGATCTCCGCTTCAGGGAATTTGGATTGTTGCCGCCCGGCCCAGTGCGGCGCCAACCTGCGCCACATCAAGCTGCAGGGGGCCAGCCATGTCGGGCAGGTGCCATGCCGGCACTGAAACTTCGGCACTGGCCACGGTTCCGGCAGCATTGCGAACTGCCACCCGCCACAGCGGCGCCAGCTCACCAAGCGGCACGTCGGTCAGATCGGGCCACCCGAAGCCGGCTCGGCTTTGCGGTATCCAGGCAAGATGCAGCAAGCCGGCCTGGCGCCAGTAGCGCAGGTGCACCGGCGGCAGTGGGCGGATTGCCTCGGCGCCGATTGCCACCGCCATGGCCGGCGTGGCCGCATCGCCATTGCCGGTCGGTCGCACCAACAGGGTTTCGCCCAACCGTTCCAGCGGCAGCGCAAGCGGCAGCATTGCTGCCAGATCCAGCAGAACGAAGGGCTCACCGGCGGCATGGCCGGCAACGGCCCACTCGCTGCCCCGGCGGCCACGGAGCAGACCTGACAATCGAAAGCGGCGGGCGCCCATTGGCTGCGCTACCGCAAACTGGACCAATTCCTGGCCAATCATCGCAAGGTTGGCGCCGGCCAGAACCGCATCTTCGCTGCGGCTTTCCAGCCACATCGAATCGCCAAGGAGTTCAACCTCCACATGGCTTGTCAGGTCCCAACCGGCAGCGCTGGCCGGGGGCAGCGAAGTCATCGCTGCACCCATGGCCACAGGCGCTGGCAGCTGGCCGGCGGCCACGAAACTGGCCCCGCCATCCAGGCTGATTGCCACGCCTGCCCGGCGCCAGCCAGGCGATGCCCCTGCCCCGGCCAGCCACAGCCGCGGCCGGTCGGGAAGCTCGCCAGGCAGCGGCGGCAGATCCAGCGCCATCAGCGTGGTCGGCCCGGCTGGTGCATCGCCATGATCCAATATGCGGCCAGCATCGCCAGGCACGGCTGCGGTGCTGGCTGATGCGGCGCGCACCAGATCCAGCGCCAGCACGAAATCCTCAAACCGCACCTGCCGCACCCGCCAGTTGCCATCTGACGCGGCAACCACGTCGCCGGGGGCGATGCCCAGATACCGCCACGGCAAACGCAGGGTGCGCCGTTGCCGTTCCACCGCCAGCGCTAGCAGCCGATCAAGGCACAAATTTTTGGCTGCCGCAGCATCCAGCGCCACGGGCAACGCGTCACTGTCCACGCGCTCGCCCTGTCGAAGCCGTGCACGCTGGAGGCCGGGCTGATAGTCCCGGTCGATATCATAATAGCCAATCTCGATGGCATCAGGTGCGGATGCCAAAGCCGAGCGCTGCTGCCGGTCACGCTCTGACAGGCGGGCCGGGCTGGCTGCCTGCGCGTCGATCAGGCTGTCGCTGTCCAGAGCGATGGGCGGCACGGCGCGGCCCACCAACGCCGTGCCGCCAGCCAGCACGGCCCCGCTCAGGCGAAGCAGCGGCCCCATCACATCAGCAATTGATCCCGTAGATCCGGCGAACAGCCCGTTTACGCTGGGGAATTCGCCAACCTCTGGCAAGGCAACGCCGGCCAGCGCGGCCAGATCAGTCAAGGCACTGCCAAGCGGCACCAGGCCGTCATCCGCCAGAATTTCAAAGGAAAGATTGGGCAAGCGATTGCCGAATTCCGCCAGCGGCAGATCCTCGAACATTGCATAGGCCAGGCCGCGAAAGGCCGGAGCCGCGCCTTCGGCGGCACTGATCAATGGATCAGTGTCCTGCCGTTCGCTCCCCAGGTGCAAGCGCATCGTGACGGGCATCAGCCACGTGCCGGCAGCATCGCGGATCAGCTTGCCATCGGCCCACACCCGGCCGACATCTTTTATGGAGTTTGCACACAGAAGCACCGCAAAACTGGCGGAATAGCTGTAGCTGGAGGTTGCGGGACCGCGCTTGCCGCCGCCGCTGCCGGTTACGGTTTCCCGCACCGGTGCTGCCCAAATCAGGTTTCCGCTCACACGCATGCGGCCGCGCACCACCGGGATCGGTTCGCCATAGCTGGCGGCCTGAATCTCCGGCGCAGCACTGCGGGCGCTTTGCTGGCGGCGGCCCGACAGCGCCCGATCCACGCTGCCGCCCACCAGCGTGCCCACCAGCCCGCCGATCGGACCCAGAAAGACGCGGCCGACCACGCCCAGCACCAAGCTCGCCATGACGATATCCCTATCTGATGCCGGGCAGCGCCCAGCGTGCCGCCACTGGCCAGTCTGCCGGAGCCGGCGCTTCCACTACGCGCCCCAGCCCGGCATGGGCATGAATGATGCCGCGCTCGCTTTGCACCGCCAGATGCCGGTGACCGGTCGCCAGCCGATATTCGATCAAGTCACCCGGCTGAGCATTCTGCACCCGCCGGCAACCCAGCGCCGTCATTGTGTCGGCCAAAAGTTCGCCATGCTGGCCCGACAAGGCATAGGCGGGCACCGTCGCCACCTGCACACCGGCACCGGCGGCAGCCAGCAATGCCACGCCGACGCAGTCCAGCCCCAATCCCGCCTGCCGCCCCTGCGGGCGAAAGCGCGTGCCCACTCCTGCCCGCGCCGCAAGTATCGCCGCCTGCCGCCGATCCGCCATCATGCCACCTGATAGCGGGTGAGCAGATCGGCCCCCGGCACATGCGGCTCGCCGCGAAAATTATGCGCATTGGCAAAGCGATCCCGGCAGGTGGCAAAGCGCTTGTCACAGCCCTCGCGCGCCACCACTCGGTCCCCCGGCAGCAGCGCCAGCGGCTCATCCAGCAGCATCCAGCCATCGGCCTGTGCAAGCAGACGCCGGGTCTGGCCGGCTGCTGTCCCGTCCAGCACCCAGATCTCGCCCTGCACATGATCGGCCGGGACCGCGCCGGCCAGTTGCACCCGGCCGGGCTCCGCCGCGCTGACAGTTGTAACCCTTTCGCGTCCGCGCAAACTCACCCTGCAGCGGCCGTCGCCAAGCTCGGCCCGGCATTCCGGCGAGCAGGTCTCGATAACGCTGGCTCCCAGCTGCGCACCCGGCCCAAGCAATTCCGCCATGAAGCCGGCATCGGCGCCTTCGCCCACCGCCACGTCGCCCAGCGTGCCGCTGGCCAGCAACTGCCGCCCGGCATCCGGCGTGCGCCAATCGACCAGGAACAGTTCCAGCCGGGCGCCGTCCCAGAGGCCGGCAATCAGATCGTCGCGGGTCAGGGCGGCGGCCGACAGGGCACCCGCCACTTCCATGTCGTCCACCGCCAGCCCATCCCCAAGGACGACTGCAGAAGGGGTCATCCCCGGCCGCGCCACGTGGATCAGCCCGCCAACCAGCAGCGACTGATCGTGGCTGGTGAAGCCCAGCGCCACGCCATCGCGGCGCACCAGCCGCCAGCACAGCGCCAGATGGGTCAACTCACCCGACAGCATTGCTCAATCCTCCCGGATTTCGATGAGCGGCACCGAGGGCAGTTCGCCTGCTCGCCAGCCGGCAATCGACACCTCGATGCGATCGGTGGCAAAGCGCACCGGCACATCAAAGCGATAGCCAGCCGTGACCGTGGCCCCCGCTGGCGGCGCCGCGGCAAATTCGATCATGCCGCCACCGGCCAGCGACCAGCCGCCAGCCTGGCTGACACCATCCACGGCCATCAGCAGCGTTTCCGGCCAAGGCCGGGTGATGCGGCGTATCTGCGGCGGATCATCGCCCAGCCCGTCATCGCCATAGCGCTTCACCAGCGCAAAACGGGTGGTGCCGCCGTCACCAACGCCAAGCAGCTGATCGGTCGCTGCCGGTGCGGTGCCTTCCGCGGCGGAACTGTTGTCGAGCGGATCCAGAAAGCGAAATCCGTGCGCCTGCCCGCGCCGCGCCCGGAAAAACGCCAGCAGGCGCGACAGATCGGCCTCCGATCTGAGGCCCAGCCCCGCATCATACTCCAGCCGCGCGTCGCTCCACTGGGAATTGCGCTGTTCCGCGCCAGATCCCGTCACCACCACCTGCGTGGAAAAGGCCGGACCACCAGCAGCACCAAAGCCCAGTTCAAAGGGAAAGCGCACATCGTGAAACGCCGCCATGCTGTTGTCTCCTGCCGGCGCGCCGGCGATGCGAAAGGGGGTGAAGCCGTCGCGGGCCACCTGCGGCCACGCCCAGATGAAGCTCTGGGCAACGCCGCGCGCCTGAGCAGCTGCAGCAGCCTGGGCAATCAGCGGCCACTGCGCGGCGGCATCGCTGGCGTTCAGCACGAAACCGGCCAGATAATGTTGCCGGCTCAGCGGATAGCCAAGTTCGGCGTCAACCGCCGCCCGGCCGCGCGCCTGCCCGGCCTGATTGGCCGACGTGACGAAGGTATAATCCTCCAGCTGCAACACATCGAAAGCCGGATTGGCCCAGGCCGGGGGCATGTTGGCGCGCCTGAGGTCGGGCCGGTCGTCCAACAGCACCTGCGGCGCATAAAACAGAAGATGTGTCACCACCGCCGGTGCCGCAGCACGCGCCGCCGCCACCATCCCGGCCGTGGCCTCGGCCAGCCGCGCCCCACACCAATCCAGCCAAGCCTGCTCGGCCGGCGACTTGGCGCCCCTGATGTCGGCAATCAGCGGCGGCGCTGCACCCGTCTCGCTCAGCCAGCGCGCCGTGGTCGCCGCATCATAAAGGCACGGCTTGTCGTTCGGGCCAACCCACCACCAGGGTTCCCCGACCTGAAAGGCCGGCACCGCTCCGGCGGCCAGCGCCAGCGCCATGAAAGCTGCCGCAACATCCCCCAGCCACGCCTGCGCCGCATTGTTGCAGGGCGACAGCAGTGCCGATGGCGGCACCCAGCCGGTCAGCCCGATATCCCCATCCGCATCGCGCTGCGCCCACTCCGGCGGGCAATGGGCCGCGAACAGCTCCATCGACAGCGACAGGATCGGTGCAAAGCCCAGCGCCTGTGCGCGCGCCAGAAAATCCGCGTGCCAAGCCTGCGCCGGCCCGCACAGCGGGCGCTGCGGATCGGCGACATAGCCGCCGTCGCCATCCGGCAGCAGCGCCATGAAGTGGCTCATGCCGACATAATGGGTGATCGCACCGCGCCAGCCGAGCAGCAGCAACTGTTCGAGGATGCGTTCCGGCGGCAGATTGTAAAGATCGTCATAGGCGGTGCAGGCGCGCAGGCCATGCGGCAGCAGCAGCGGCCGTCCGGCCTTCAGCGCCGCCCCGGCTCCATCGACCATCAGCGTCGTCAACCGGACGCTGGCCTGCGCCACCGTCGGCAGCGGCGCATCGACGCCGTCATATCCTGCCGGCACCAGGCTGATGAACAGCCGGTCGATGTCACCGGCCCACACTGGATCGGCCTCTGCCGGCAACAGGAAGCCGCCGGCCAGCGCATCGAAGTCCAGGGTGATCTCAGCTTCGCCGGGCGTGCCGGTGGCATAGTTCCACAGCCGCACATACCAGGTGCGGGCGGCGCCGGCGGCATCGCGCCCTTCAATGGTGAGCACCGGGCCATTGATGGCATCCAGCGGCAGCAGATTGCCGCTGGCCTGCCAGCGAAAACGCCAGATCATGCCGCGATAATCGCGCCGGGTTTCCAATGCACACAGGGGGTGGCTCCAGCGGTCGGCCGATTCCCAGATCAGCCCGGCCAGATCGGCGCGGCGCTGAAACTCCAGACTGACCACCAGGGTCTCCGCGCCTTCGGTCACAACCGCGCCCATCATGGGGCGCGGAAAATCCACCTGCCACCAGCGCGGATCAAAACGCCTGACCCAGCGCGCCGCGCCCTGATCGGCCTGGCTGGCCAGCCACCAGCCGGTCATGGCTGCGCCCTTTGCAGGGCGCGCGCGACCGCTCGCGCCACCTGATTGCCGGTTTGCTGCATCACGGCCGGGCTGGCATCGCGTGGCACCGCAACATTGACATTGATCGTCACTGCGCGCCCGCTGCCCGGACCGCCCAGGCCGCCAGCCTCGACCCGCCCGGCGGCAGTGGGCACGAACAGCTCCGGTCCGCGCTCGCCCACCATATAGGCCCGGCCGCCAGTGACCGGCCCACCGGCGGCGCGGCCCGGCAGGCCAAACAGGCTGCCGATCAGGCCGCCAAAGCCGCCGCCGCCACGCCCGCCGAACAGCGCCGACAGATCAAGCCGCAGCGCCTGCTGGGTAATATCGGCCAGCGCCGACACGGCAATCCGCTTCAGATCATCAAAGCCCAGCTTGCCATCGCTCAGCGCGCGGCCAAGCGCACGTTGCAGCCCGGTGCCTGCCCGCTCCAGCCCCGCCGCCAGCGGGCCATCCAGCGTGCGCTGAATCTCGCCAACGCCGGCCATGAAGCCGCCGGTATCGGCGCGCACCTTCACCACCAGCTCGTCGATCATGTCAGTGTTCATCGGGAAAGCGCTCCATCAAGCCTTTGAGCAGGCTGCCATCGGCTGGCCGCTCGGCGGCATCCAGACCCAGCGCGGTGACCAGCTCTGCCGGGGTTGCCGCCCAGAATTCCGCCGGACGCCAGCCCAGCGCCAGCGCCGCGACATGCGCCGCCCGCCGCGCCGTTTCGGCAAAGTTCATTGCCCGGCCAGGATCTGGCCCAGCAGCACCCGCAGCGCCGGGCTGGCATTGGCGAGGCCGGCTGCCACCACCGCTTCGGCAAATTCGTCGCGGGTCATCACTGGCGCCGCCAGACAGTGCCACATCAGGCCAACCATCTCGGCCAGCGACAGCTGCCCAGCCGCTGCCCGCTCACACAGGGCGAACAGCGGCCCAAGCTCGGCCTCGGCCGCCACCAGCGCCGTGAAGCTGGGCCGCAGCAGCAGGGCCTTGCCCCCCAGGCGCAGCTCGGCTTCCCCCCTCAGCGGGTTGGCGATCACGCCGCCACCACCGGGCCGCTGCTTTCCAGCTGCAGCGTGTAGGTGCGTTCCGCGTTGAAATCGCCGGCATAATCCAGCCGCGCGATCTGAAACCGGCCGGTGATCGTCTCGCCGCTTTCGAACTGCACCTGATAATCATCGATCTGGCCCGACAGCGCGGTGGCCTTCACCCGCGTCTCCGCCGCCGATCCGGTGAACACGCCCGAGCCGGACAGCGACACCGATCGCACGCCCGCGCCCGACAGCAGGTCGCGCCAGCCGCCGCTGCCCTGGTTGGTCACCACCACGGTTTCGGTGTTCACCGTCAGCTGCGTGGTGCGCAGGCCCGCCACCGTGCTGAACACCGGCGGCACTGCGCCATTGCCCACCTTCAGCAGGAAGGCGGCGCCCTTTTCCATTGCCATGTCGTGTCTCCTTCAGATTTGCTCGCAAATCACCCGCATCTCGATGCTGCCCGGCCGCCAGCCGTCATCGCTCGCGCCCACGCCAGACCTTTGCAGGCGCGCCAGCACGATGCGGTGGCCATCCCAAACGCCGGTCAGCAGCCGCAGCCGCGCTGCCGCATCGCCCAACAGGCCGCGCAGCCGCGCCGCGCCCGGCCGATCATCCCAGATCGTCACCACCAGCCGCACGTCATGGCCGATGCCGGTCTTGTGGCTGAAATCGCTCACCAGATCCGGCCCGATCACCGCATAGGGCGCGCGCGCATCAGGCGGCGGCGCATCATGCACGCCGGTCAGGCTGCCAAGGTCGGCCAGAGCCGCGACCACGGCCTTTTGCACCGCAAGGCTTGCCGCCATGTCTCAATCCTCCAGCCAGAGAAATTCCGCATCCGGCAGGCGGGTGCGTGTGCCCTGCCGCCGCCGGGTGAGGCCCGGCGCTGCCAGGGTCACGCCCGCTCCATCCTCTCGCACCGTCACGCCCCGGCCCTGCCAGCGCCGCACCAGCGCGGCCTCAGCCTGCCGCGCCAGCACCGCTGCCAGCCGTGCACCGCGCGCATTCAGCCGCGCTGCCAGATCGCCGCTCATTCTGGGCTGCCGTCGCACAGCAGCGTCACGAACGTGCGCCGCCGGCCCACCGCTTCGATGGCGCGCACCTTCAGTATTTGCCCGCGCCAGCGCAGCCGCATGGCCAGGTTCAGATCATCACGCCAGCGCAGCAGCACCCGCCAGCGCCGGCCAGATCGCGCCGCTTCGCCCGCGCGCTGGCCGGCCAGCTGGCCATCGGGGATGACAGCGGCATGGATCGTCTCCACCGCGACCCAGGCGCCCACATCATCGCCCGCCGCGTCCAGCGCCGACACCCAGCGTTCCAAGGCCACGCGTTCGTTCAACGTACCGGCAAATTCTCCGCTCATGGCGCTCATCCCAATTGCATCCGCCGCCACGGCCGCCACAGCGCCGCCACCGCCGCGGGCGGCGGCCCGGCATCGGCAGCGTCGCGGTGACTGAACAAGTGGCTGACCAGCCGCACCACCCCGGCCCGCAAGGGCTCCGGCACATCGTTCCAGTCCGCCGCCAGCCCGGCGCGGAAGCGCACCGCGATCCCGCCAGCAGCGCCCGCCGGCACGCCGATCAGCCGCACCCAGCCCGTGCCATCGCTGGCAATCTCCTGTTCCCAGCCGGTTTCCAGCGCTTCGCCCGCCACGAACAGCCCATTGATCGCCTGCACTGGCGCGGCCCGCAGGCGCTGCCAGGCCAGATCGGCGTCCAGTCGCTGTTCGGCCTCGCGGGCGATCAGCCACTGGCCGATGAACGCCTCGCACAGCGCCATCGCCGTGCGGATATGCCCGGCCAGCAGCGCATCCTCGTCGTCGCGCTCCAGCCGCAGGGCGGCCTTGCACTCGGCCAGCCCCACCACCAGCGGGCCTGCCTCCAATTGTCGGACTGTCATCACCGATCCTCCACCCGCACCACCAACGTGCGTTCATCGTTGCTGCCGTCCGAAAGCGTCACACGCCCCGTCACGCGATAAATCTGGCCCACCGCACCGCCGGTCAGTGTGATCGCTGTGCGTCCGGCCTCGCTGCGCGCGTTGCTCAGGCTCAACGCGCCGGCCGGCAGCACGCTCCACACAGCGGCGGTGATGCTGCGCCCGGCCAGAAAGGCGCTGCCCCAATCGATCGCGTGATCCACGCTGGCCGCCGGGTCTTTCACGAAGATGCTCATATCGCTCCCCTTTTCAAACCGGCGCACCGATCTCCACCTGCCAGGCCGCCACGCTCACCGGCGCGCCGGCCAGCAGCGGCTGCGGCGGGCAGGTGGTGACATACAAAAGCCGCTGCCCCGGCCCATCCAGCAGCGCGACATGATCCGCCGTGCCACCCGCCACCGCGATCAGCCCGCCTTGCGCCGCCACAGTCAGCCGCCGGCCGCCGCCACTGCCCGCGCTCACCGAAAAATCGCCCGGCACCACCGCCACTTCGGCCAGCCGCGCCGCCTCAGCGGCGGCATAATTCGCCGGCTGGCCCGGCAGCAGCAGCAGCCGGGTCGCGCCCGCCACCACGGCCAGCGCCGCATCCAGCACATCGTTGCTGGCAAATTTCGCCATTTTGTCTCTCCTGAAACCGGGTTCGCCGCGCCGTGCGGCAAGGTCAGTCGCCGCGCACGATCAGCACCGGCGTTGCAGTGCGCACTATGATGCCCGGCAACAGCGCCGGATCGGCACGATTGCTGCCCACCACCGCGCCGCCGTCGGCCAGCGGCAGCAACGCTGCTGCCGGAACGATCAGCGCCGGGGCCGCACCAAACAGCGCCAGAAAATGCGTCAAGGTCATGCGATCAGCTCCCCGTGAGGCTCAGCGTCCGCTCGCGCAGCACCGTCACGCCATCGGCGGCCAGCATCCGCACCGTCACGCTGCGCGCGCCCGTCCAGCGCTCGCTTGCCACCAGTTTCGCCGCGCCCCGCGCCGCCACCGCCACCCCGGCCACGCCGGCACCTGTGCGATTGGTGCCCTGCAGCACATTGCCCGCTGGGCTGGCCAGATTGATGCGCCCGCGATAGGCCTGATTGTCATACAGCAGCCCATCCAGCGCGGCTTCCACCGTGGCTTCGTCCGGGTTCTCCACCGGATTGTTCACCCAGTCGCGGGCGTAATCCACCCTCACGTCCGCTGCCGGCCACCCGCCGCTGCTCTTGGTCAACACCGCGCGGGTGGCCGTGCTGTCCAGCGCCACGCTGAACCCCGCGTTGCTCCACGTCACGCCGTTGTCAGTGCTCACCCACCAGGCGTTGGTGCGCTGCGCCGCGCCATTCAGCGTGCGCGCCGCCCGGCCCAGTTCCACCTCGATCACATCGCGCACCGCTGCATCGCGCCACCACGCGCTCAGCACCATCATCCGGTCTTTCACCGCCGGGTTCCACACCCGCGCCAACGCCCGACCCATGCTGCGGCCCAGGCGGCCTTGGCCCACATGGTTGGCATCGCTCACCGGCTCGGTCGTGCTCGGATTGCCGGCGCTGGTGTTGAACGCGCTGTGGCCATCATTCAGCCCGCCCATCACCGGATCGGCATAGTGCGGGCCAAGGTGGCCCAGCTCGCCCAGTTCGGTCACCATCGCGATGTGGCGCACACGGTTGTCGATACTGTCGCTGCCGATGCTTGTCCGGCGGTGCCGCCACGGCGGGAAGATCACCCACGGCGCCAGCGGGCTTTCGGCAAAGCGCGCGATGTTCGCCGCCACATAGGCGGCGCGGCCTTCGGGCGTCATGCTCATGTTGGGGTGCCACATCAGCAGGTGGGCATCCACCGCCTGCCGCAGCGCCCAGGCATAGAAGCCCACGACGCCGCTGCCGCCGCCGCTCGATACGCCGGGCGGCTGCACCGCGCCCAGGTACGTCCAGCTGGCATGGCCGGCTTCGCCTTCCAGCGTGGCATCCGCCGCCCAATCGTCCATCCGCGTGCCGCTGATCGCCATGTTGACGATCAGCAGCGGGTGGCCGGGATTTTGCGCCGCCCATTCGTTGTTCATCAGCACCGCACCGTGGCCTGCCACTGGCGTTTCACCGGCGCGCAGGCGCTGGGTGAGCACGGTGGGCTGGGCATAGGCGGCGGTGGTCCCACCCTTTTCATTGCCCAGCGTCATCACCATGCCCTGCGCACCCGCAGCCACCGCAGCAGATACATAATTGACGCCAAGATCGCTGCCGCGCCTGAACGCCAGTTCCATGCCGCTCTGCCCGTGGGTGAGGGCGATGGTTCCCACCAAAATGTCGTTGATGCTGGCGGCCAGGCTGTCATCGGCCGCATCCTCGATCTCAAGCCGATACGGCCCGCCAACCGGCAACACATCGTTCGTAGCCCAGGCGTCGGCCGTTACCGTGAGCGTGGCCCAATCAAAGCCCGGCAGCACCGCGTCGGTGGCTTCCACCAACCACCGCCGGCGCACGTTGGCGCTGTGCGTGCCCTCGATCGACACCGCGCGCGCACCGCGCCCGCCAAAGAACCGCAGCCGCGGTTCGGTGATCGTGGGTGCGCCGCCCTGCCAATGGGCCGGCGCGATCGCGCTGTCATCGGCCAGGCCGGCGGCATTGGGATTGGCCGTCAGGTTGGCACCGCTCACGCTGCCGGTGTTGGCCAACCCGGCGGACAGGCTGGTAAGCGGCCACCAATATTCCAGATTGCCCTTGCCCTGATCGCAGTTGGCATAGGGCAGGGTGCCGGCATTCTGCGCCGCCACCAGTGTGGCGTAGGTGAGCGGATCAACCCCGCTGCTGCCGGCCAGCGCCCGGATCGCATCGTGGTGCGGGCGATTGCTCACGGTATCCCACGGAAAATCACCCTGAACGATGGCAACATGCTCAAGTTGCACGCCCACCGGCGTGCGGCTGTTGCTGCTGGCCCCAGCCGTGAAAATCTGCCGCAGCAGCGTGGCGGTCGTGCCGCTGATCCAGGTGGCATTGATGTTGGTCGCGGCCACATAGGATTCCGGGGTGCCGGCCACGGCGCACACCGCGCCCCAGCCCTTCCACACCGGGCTTGCGTTGGTGCCAACATTACTGACGCCTTCGACAATCAGATAATTGGTGGAGCGCGCCATCTGCGAAGCGACTTGGATGCGACCTTCGCCGGCAAAGCCGCCGCTAAAGGCATTGGTGTTGCCCTGGCGATAGGCAACAATCGGCCGCATCCGCCCCACACCCTGCCCGGCGGCATCGCCGCCAAGGCGCAGCGCGGTATCATTGCTGGAATTGAAGTTGATGGTGCCGTTCGCATCCCGGCCCATCAGCACATAAGTGCCGTTCAAGGTGAGGCCACTGGCTGGCAGCCGTATCCACGTCGCACGCCAATGGCCCATCACTTCGCCAGCAGAGCCGCCAATCGTGCGCCCAATGGCATAGTTGGGCTTCACCACATCGGCAGCAAGCCGCAGATCGGACGCGCCCAGGATATTGTTGCGGATCGCCATCAGCCGTTCACCACACCAAGGCCGGCAGGTTCACCGACCGCCACAAAGATCACGCCCGCCGGCGCATTCACCGGCAGCAGCTCACCAATCAGCCGCACATCCCAGGCTGTGCTGATCACGCTGTTCGACAGAGTGAAATCCGGTGCGCCTGCCGCCGCCATCGGCAGCCGCCGCCCCTGCCCCACCCGCCCGATCAGGCCCGCCGCGCCCAGCATCAGGCCACCGGCACGATCGACAGGCTGCCATCGGCCGCGCCATCGCGGATGAAGCTGACAAATTGCCCACTGTTGATCCGCAGGTGAAATTTCTCACCCGATTCCAGCGGGATGCTGCCGGCGCCCACACTGGCCACCACCGCCGCGTCGCCCACCCGGAAAAAGCCGCGCACCGATGCGTGCAGCAGCACTTCGCCGGCCGCAATCGCTGCTGAACGCACCTGCCCGGCACCGGCGGTTGTCAGCCGCTGCCCGGCGGCAAAGCCATAGGCGCGGGTGGTCGTGGCCGTCACCGGCACCGCCACCGGCAGCCGCGCTGCATCGGCTTCGGCCACCGCCACCACCTGATTGTCGCTGCCCCACGCCAATTTGGCATAGGGAAAATGCACGCCGCCAATCTCGTCGGTGGCAAAGCTCACGCCGCCAGCCGGCGCCGTCACATTGTCGGGCATGTCGAAACTCCAGTCTCAGATGCTTGGGAATGCTTAGGGGGGGGCGCAAGATGCGGGCGCCGCTGCCACGGGCCCAAGGGGGGCCGGCCCGGCGCGGCGACGCCCGCACCGCCTTGCCGCCGGGGCGGCAAAGTCGATCAGCGTCGCTCCGGGTTCAGGCGGAGAAGCGCATCAGCTTGATCGCCCGGCTGTCCAGCACCGCGCCGCCGATGCGGCGGGTGGCATAGAAATGGACATAGGGCTTGTTGCTGTAAGGGTCTTTCAGCACCGTGGTTTCGGCCCGCTGGGTAATCAGATAACCGGCCTCGAAGTTGCCGAACGCGATGGAAAGGCTGTCGGCCGCCACATCGGGCATGGCGTCCACCTCGATCACGCGGTGGCCCAGCAGCATCTGCGGCTGTTCCGGGCTCAGGCCGGGCTGCCAGATGAAGGCGCCGTCTGTCGTCTTGAACTTGCGCACGCGGGCCAGCGTGGCGCTGTTCATCACCCACACCGCGCCCTGGCGATAGGGGCTGGCCAGCGCGTGGACCAGATCGATCAGCCGATCAGACGGGTTGGTGGCGGCAAAATTGCCCGCCGCCCCCGACGTGACGAACTGCAGCGTGCCGAACGGACGGGTGGCATCACCAGTGGCCGCCGTGGGTGCCGCCAGAAAGCCGCGCGGCTTGTTGATGCCGTCGCCGGTCACGAAGGCCACGCCTTCGGCGCGGGCAAATTCGCGGCCGATTTCCTCGCCCAGCCAGCTTTCCACGTCGAACGCCGCATCGTCCAGCATCGCCTGGCTGGCCGCCGGATTGGCGTAAAGATCGCCCATCGGCGGGGCGATTTCGGCAAAGTTCGGCGTTTCCGTTTCGGGGCGCGCAGCGGTTTCCGCCACCCAGCCCGATACGACGCCAGTGGTGGTGATCAGCCGGCGATAATTGGCCGAACCAATGTCCACCACCTGGGCGATGCTGCGGATCGGCGAAGCGCCCAGCAGCACCCGATTGATCACCGCATCGATTTCCAGCGGCACGCCCAGCCCGCCCTTGGCCGGCGGATTGATGGTCGCCGCCTTGGCTTCCAGGGCGGGCCGCGCAATCGCTGTCTCGATCGGGGGGCTGCGCCTGTGCGCCGTTTCAAACACGGCGCTCAACGGATCAGATTTCACTTCCAGCATGCTCATTCTCCTCCTGCCAGCCCAGCACCCGTGCCTCCCGCTGCATCGGAAAGGTCACCAGTGACACTTCAACAAGCTCCAGCCGCTCCAGCCGGCGGCCATTCCGGGCCGGGCTGGCGGCCTTCACCCGGTAGCCAAAACTCAGCCCGTCGATGGCGCCGGCCCGCACCAGCGCTGCCGCCTGTGCGCCGCGGCCTTCGCCCACGATGCGCGCCGTGATGCGCAGCCCGCGGGCATCTTCGGTCAGGCTTTCGACGAACCCGATTGGTTCATCCGTTTGATGCTGCCACAACAGTGGCAGCGGTGCTGCCGCATCGGCAAAGGCCCCGGGCGCCACCACGTCGCCGCCCTTGTCCGGCTGCCCGAACACGCTGGCATAGCCAGCAATGCGCAGGTCCGGCCGCAGATCAGCCGCGCTCATGGCCAAGCCCCAGCTTGAAGGCGATACCCATCAGCAGCAGCGCAACAATGGTGCGCACCGCCCAGCCGATCAGGCTCTTCAGCGCGGACTTCTTCACATCGCGCCAGCCCTGCACCAGTTCGCGCAGCTCGCCGATATCGGTGCCCGCCGCCTCGTCCATCAGACCCAGCCGCTTCAGCGCCCGTGCCGCGCCCGCGTCCGCGGCTTCCTCCACTATGGCCTGCAATGTCACCCGCGCCGCGCCCTGGCCTTCCGCCTGGGCCAACAGGCCTTCCAGGATACCGCTCATTCACCTGCCTCCTGATTCAGACCAAGCAATTGACGTTTTTCGCCATCGGTCAGGAAATCGGCCGCCGTGACGCTGGCCCACAGCCGCTCGCGATCTTCCGACAAGGCCGGCACCGCATTCAGATCCACGGTCAGGCACAGCCCCGGCCACCACCAGTCCAGATGCGCCGACAGCGCGCCCAGCAAGCGCCCCAGCATCGGCAGCACTGTCTGCCGCCACAGCGCGATATTGGCCTCGCGGTAGTTGGCGTAGGTGTTGTCGCCCTTTAGCCCCAGCAGCAGTGGCGGCAGGCCCAGCGCCAGCGCAATGTCGCGCGCTGCCGCTTCGCGCATGCCGGCAAAATCCATCTCGGATGGCGAAAGGCTGAGCGCCTGCCAGCTGAGCCCGCCCTCCAGCAGCATCGGCCGCCCGGCGTTGGCCGCGCCGGCAAAGGCCGCTTCCATCTCGTCCTTCAAGCGCGCAAACTGGTCCGGGCTTAGCGTTGATCCATCACCAGGCTGGTACATAAGCGCACCCGAAGGACGGGCGGCATTGTCCAGCAGCGCCCGGTTCCAGGCAGTGGCGGCATTGTGCACCGCGACCGCTGCCGCTGCTGCGCCCAGACAGCCCGCCCCCAGTTGATCGTCCAGCGGATGAAAATTGCGGATGTGCAGCAGGCCGACGCTATCCTGCCCCACCGGATAGCGGCGCACACCACTGCCCACCCGGTAAACATGCGCCGCCGGCCAGCCGTCGCTGTCTACCTCCACGCTCACCCGCTCCGGCCGCAGCGCAAACAGCGCCGCCGGCAGGCCATCGGCACCCACCGACACATCGACATAGGCATTGCCGTGCAGCAGCAGGTGGCCGGCGAGCGTTTCGATCAGGCCGGGGCCAGAGGTGCCAAAGCCGCAACTGCGCAGCAGGGCCAGCGCCGGATGGCCGGGCGGATCGCAGCTGATCGGCGCACCGCCGGCACTTTCCGTCACCAGCCTGATGGCCCGCGCCGCCACCGGATTGGCCAGAAACGCCGCGCGCACCTGCCCGGCATAATCGCCGGTGCTGCTGCTCACCGGGCTGGCCCATGGCGGAATGCGGGGGCCGGCGGCCTTGGTTGAGACCGCAGGCGCAGCAGACCGGCTCCGCAAGAACGGAATTCGCATGGAAATCACCCTTTTGGTTCAGAGAGAGCGCACACCGGGCAGCGCCGCGCGCTGCCCCAGCATCAGCGCCGTCAGCGCCCACACACAGGCATCAGCCCGGTCCGGCGATGACCCGGCACCCACATAACGGCCATCCGCGGTCAGCCCGCACAATTCGTCTTCCAGGGCTGGAAACACCCCTGCATGAAACACCCGGCCCTCGCCATATAGCGCCGCCACCGGTTCGGCCCGGGCCACCTTGCCGCGCGAGGCACGCACCGGCTGCACCGGCAGGGCCGCGTCCACCGATTTCAGCAACGCTGTCACCATGGAACCTCCCTGGTTAATCTCGGCCACGACCCGGTCGGCCTGCCACTGATCGGCTGCCGCCACCACCGCCCGCGCCCAGTTTTCCGGGCGCTGTGCCGTCACGCTGGCATCGTGCACCACATAGGCCGCGCCATCCTGGCCCAGCGCCGCCACCACGATCCCGCAGGTGCCGCCATCGGCGGGCGGGTCCACGCCCACCACCACCCGCGCCAGCGGCGGCACCTGGGCGATGCGCTGCCGCTCGATCAGCGCCCGGGTCCACAGCGCCCCGTCAATCTCGTCCAGTATCTCTCCGGCCAGCTCCTGCCGGCCGGTGGCCGTGCCGCCAAAACGCCGCTCCAGCCGGTTCAGAAACGCCGCCGGCAGATGGGCGTGATTGTCCTGCGTGGCGCCGCGCGTCAGCACCACGCCCGGTTCGGCAATCAGCGCCTTCAGCCAGCGCAGCGGCAGCGGCGTCGTGGTGAGCAGCAGGCGCGGCGCGGTGCCCAGCCGGGTGGCCATGCGCAGGTTCATCACCGCATCCTCGCCCCGCGCCCAGTGGGCAAATTCATCCCCCCACGCCGCATCAAATTGCCCGCCGCGCAGACCATCAGGGTCGGCCCCGGAGAACAGCCGCGCTTCGCTGCCATTGTTCCACACCAGCCGTTTGGCGTGCGGCTGCCAGGTGAGCGATGCCCCCGGCGGCACCCGCGCCAGCAAGCCGGATTCGCCTTCCACCATCACGGCGCGCGCCACATCCAGCGTGGGCGCCACCAGCGCGATGCGCCTGACGCCCTGCGTGGCGGTGCCGTGCACCCATTCGGCCCCGGCATGGGTCTTGCCAAAGCCGCGCCCGGCCAGGATCACCCAGATGCCCCAATCGCCGGGCGGCGGCCGCTGCGGCTCCCGCAGGCTTTCACTGCCCGACAATGCCGCCAGCAGCAGGTCTTCACCAAATTGGCGCAGCACACGCCGGCGCAGGGCCGGATCCAGTGCGCGAAAAACATCGATCAGCGGCAGGGCTGAACCGGCTTCTGCCATGGCGCAAACTCCGGGCGCGCCGGCAGGGCAGCGGGCAGCGGGCAAGGGAAACCGCCGGTGCGCCAGCCGCAGGGCTGGTTATTCGCACGGCGAGACTATGGCCCCCCTGGGCAGCGTCAGTTGCGCGTTACGGTCGGCTCCGCCAGCGCCCGCAGTTCCGCCCGTAGCCGGGCCACGCTGGGCCCATCGACGGGCCGCGCCTTCACGGTCTGCACCGGCTTTTCGCGGCGGCCAACAATGGCCAGCGCCAGCCGCGTATCAATCTGGCCATTGCCGCCTTCAGCGCTCTGGTTCAGCATGGCGGCCAGCATCCGGCTTTCCAGCAGTTCCCAGGCATAATTCACGGCCGCCTGCCAATCGGCGGCAAAGGCCGGATCGGCATCGCGGTGGCGCAGCAGCACCAGCAGCGGCAGGCCCAGGGCGTCGGCCGCCACCGCCGGATCGCCGTGACGGGCCAACAGTTCCAGAAAGGCCAGCCGGTTCTTGCGACTGCCCACCAGCTTGCGGGCCAGCCGCGTACCGGGACGGTGGCGCAGGATCGAATCGGCGTGGTCGCGCAGCGCCCCTGCCCGTGCCCCTGTCGGCGCCCGTGTCGGCGCCCGTGTCGGCGCCCCTGCCGGGCCGGCCTTTGATTTCACCATTTCATCCACTCCGCCAGCGGAACCGAGCGGCGCGGCAAGCGCCCCACCGAAGCTCCGGTGGGGGCCGATTCCGCAGCCATGCCAGATGTATAACCACAAGCGTCACGCTAGTCAAGCATTTTATCGCCTATTTGGTTATTTTTGCATCGCCGCCACCACATCGGCGGCAAAGCGCGGCATGTCGAACCCCGCGCCGGCAGCATCGAACCCGCGCCGCACCACGATGATGTCCGCCGCCGGCACGATCACGGCATATTGGCCGCGATTGCCGTTCATCGCATAGGTGCCCGGCGGCAAGCCCGCCAGACCGCCCCAGCGCCAGAAGCCGGCACCATAGCCTTCCGGCCGCCCTTGCGGCTGGGTCATCGCCGGCGCTTCCACGAATGCCGGCCAGTCCGGCGGCAGCAATTGTTCGCCGCCAATCCTGCCGCCACCGTGATAGAGCAGCGCCAGCCGGGCCAGATCGCGCGCCGTCATCCACACCTGGCTGGACAGGATGAAATCGCCGCGCCAGTCGGTTTCCGGCGTGGTGCGCGTCATGCCCGCCTTCCACAGCAGTTCCGTGAACGGAAAGGCCAGCGCCGCCGAACTGGGATCACTGCCGGAACTCAGCCGGCGCGACAGCGCCAGCGCGGCCAGCATGATATCGTTGTTGCTGTAGTTGAAATGCGTGCCCGGCGCATGTTCGAGCGGCATGATCGCCGCCGTCTGCACCACGGTGGCACCGCCCAGATAGGCTTCATCGGTGCGGTTGCCTGGCCCGGCCGTCCACAGGCCGCTGTTCATGCGCAGCAACTGGTTCCAGGTGATGCGGGCGCGCGGATCGCCAACAGCCTGCCATTCCGGCACCGGCGCTGTGCTGTTCACGTCCACCAGCCCCAGCTGCACCGCCCGGCCGACCAGCGTGGCGGTGAGCGATTTCGCCACCGACCAGGTGCGCTGCGGCGTGTGCATCGTCCAGCCGGCGCGGTATCGTTCCGCCACGATATTGCCGCCCCGGATCACGATCACCGCCGTGGTGCGATCGCTGCGATAATCGCTGCCGAACGCCGCCTGCACCACCCGTTCCAGCGCGGCGCGCTGTCTGCGATTGCGGACCGGGCGCACCGCCCCGGCATCGCCCAGCGGCCACGGCCGCGCGTCGCTGTCGGTCAGATCGGGCACGGCCACGCCGGGTGCCAGCCTTGGCACCGCGCCGGCAACATCAACGCCGGCACCAACCGGCAGCTGCGCGCAGCCCAGCAGCGGCCGCCACACCGCGATGCGCGGCGGCAATGTGTCAGCAAACTTAACCGATACGGTTCGCTGTGCCTCGTCCACCACGGCCGGCAGTGTGGGGATCAGCGCTTCATAGTCCTTGTATATGCCTTTGAACTCGTCGGCCGCGATGGCAGCCTCGCTCTGGCCGGCATTCCAGCGCCCGGAACACAGAAACGCCGCCTTGTATCCGGCCGCCAGCGCAAGACGATGCGGGTCCGGCGCCTCCGCCGCCGCCGCTGGAACTGCCAGCAGAGCCAGCGCGCCGATCAGCGCCTTCATGACAGCAGCGCGCCCCACACACCGGCCATCAACAGGCCGGCGCGCAGATCGCCCACCGTGGTGGAGGCCATCTTGTTCATCACGAACGACATGCACAATTTCAGTTCCAGATCGCACACCACCAGGCTGCCGCCATAACCGCCCCAGAACAGGCTGTTGGCATGGGGAAAGGGCCGCGCCGGGCCGGGCAGGCCATAGCCAATGCCATAGCGCACCGGCATGCCCAGCACGAGATCATCGCCCTCGATCTGCAGGTCCAGCGCCTTCATCACGCCCGCTTCCGACAACAGCCGCTTGCCGCCGGCCACGCCGCCATTGGCCATCAGCGTCTGCACCGCCACCACGCTGCGGGCATTGCCATGGCCGTTGGCCGCCGGAATTTCCGCCGCGCGCCAGGCGCGGCTGCGCGTATCCAGCGGATCGATACGCGGGTTGCTGGCCATATTCTGCATCAGCGCCGATGGCGGCCCGGCGCTGATCGAGGCACCGCCCGCCGGCGGCACCAGATCGGCGACCCGGCCATCATGGGCTGCATCCAGCCCGATGTGGAAATCCGCGCCCAGCGGCCCGGCCAGATGTTCGGCAAACACCGTGCCCAGCGATTTGCCGGTGACGCGCCGCACCACTTCGCCCACCAGAAATCCCTGCGTGACCGCGTGATAACCGCAGGCGGTGCCGGGCGCCCAGAACGGCGCCTGCGCCGCCAACCGGCTGGTGACCAGTTCCCAATCATAAAGCCCCTCGGCCGGCATCGGATCGGCAAAGCCCGACAGGCCGGCGCTGTGGCTCATCAGCTGCGCCACGGTGACGTCTGCCTTGCCCGCCGCCGCGAACGCCGGCCAGTAATGCGCCACCGTCTCCTCGAAGCGCAGCGCGCCCTGATCGGCGAGCCAAAGCGCGGTGAGCGCCGTCATCGTCTTGGTGGTGGAATAGACGTTGACGATGCTGTCCCGTTCCCACGGCCGGGTGCGAGCTTCGTCGGCCCAGCCGCCCCACAGATCGATCACCGGCTTCCCGGCGATGGTGGCGGCAAAGCTGGCGCCGATATCGGTGCCATTGCCGAGCGCTGCGGTGAACGCCTCGCGCACCTGTTCGAACCTTGGGTCCACCGTGCCGTGCACTTCGCTCATGTCACCATCTCCCCCTGGATTCAGATTCTGGGCAGCGGGGATGGCCCCACCAGTTGTTCATACAGGCGCAGCGCATAACGATCGGTCATGCCGGCCACGAAGTCCCCAACGTGCCGCGCCCGGCCCTGCTCGTCCAGCGGGCAGGTGGCGGCCCAATCGCCGGGCAACAGATCGGGCGCTTCGTGCAGGCGGCGGAACAGACCGGCGACCACCTCCTCCGACGGGTCGCGCAGGGCCGCCACCGCCGGCGCGCGGTACATATGGGTGTTCAAAAAGGCCTTCAGTTGCCGCACCTCGCCGGCCAGCGCATCCGACAGGCCGGCGATGGTGCGGCCGGCGGCGCGGATATCGGCAACGGATGCGGGGCTGAGCGCCGCCAGACGCGCGCGGGTGGTGGCCAGCAGATCATCGGCCATGCGGCCGATCTGCATGCGCACCAGTTCGGGCACCAGGCGGCGACGCGCGGCCACGCCGGGCCAGCGCGCGGTCACCGCAGCCCAGCAGGCGGCCACGAACGGCACCGCGGCAGCCACATCTTCCACGGCAAACAGCCCGGCGCGGATGCCATCATCCAGATCATGATTGTCATAGGCGATATC
>DAITMD010000003.1:0-15230 GCA_036835345.1 Sandarakinorhabdus sp.
AGGCCGGGCCGGCCGGTTCGACGCGCAGCAGCAGGCAATCCTGATCGCAGTCGACACGGATTTCCACCACGCGCTGGATCGCGCCGCTGGTGGCGCCCTTGTGCCAGAGCGCGCGGCGCGAGCGGCTGTAATAATGCGCCTCTCCGGTGGCCAAGGTGGCGGCCAGTGCATCGGCATTCATGTGCGCCACCATCAGCACGGTGCCGCTGGCGGCGTCCACCGCCACGGCGGTCAGCAAGCCATCGCTGCCCCATTTCGGAACAAATTCCAGAGTCTCGTCGATTGTTGCCGTCATGTGACAAATTCCATCGCGTGAGGGGCAGACAAAGCCCTCGCTGCCCCCTATATGCCGGGCGATTGCCCGCTGACAAAGGCTGCCCCATGGACGCGATGCTGACAACCGACCCGTGGGAGAGCGATCATCTCCACGAGGAATGCGGCGTGTTCGGCGTCTATGGCGCGGAAGGCGCCGCCGCCGTGGTGGCGCTGGGCCTGCATGCGCTGCAGCACCGCGGCCAGGAAGCCGCCGGCATCACCAGTTTCGACGGCAAGGATTTCCACACCCACCGCGCCATGGGGCATGTGGCCGGCAATTTCGACAATGATGCGGTGATCGGCCGGCTGAAGGGCGAGATTGCTATCGGCCACAACCGCTATTCCACCACCGGCGAAACCGCGCTCAGGAATGTGCAGCCGCTGTTCGCCGAACTGGCCAGCGGCGGCTTTTCGGTGGCGCACAACGGCAATATCTCCAACGCCGCCACGCTGCGCCGCGAACTGGTGCGGCGCGGATCGATCTTTCAATCCACCAGCGATACCGAGGTGATCATCCACCTGGTCGCCACCAGCAGCTATCGCACCCTGCTCGATCGGTTCATCGATGCGCTGAAAAAGGTGGAGGGCGCCTACAGCCTGCTGTGCCTCACCCCTGAAGGCATGCTGGCCTGCCGCGATCCGCTGGGCATCCGGCCGCTGGTGCTGGGGCGGCTGGGCGACAGCTATATTCTGGCGTCCGAAACCGTCGGGCTGGACATGGTGGGCGCGACCTTCCTGCGCTCGGTTGAGCCGGGCGAGCTGATCATCATTTCGGCGCGCGGCCTGCGCTCGATCCGGCCGTTCGAGCCGGCGCGGGCGCGGCCGTGCCTGTTCGAACATGTCTATTTCAGCCGGCCCGATTCGATGCTGGACGGCAGCAGCGTCTATGAAGTGAGGAAACGCATCGGCGCGGAACTGGCCCGCGAAAACCCGGTAGAGGCCGATATGGTGGTGCCGGTGCCGGACAGCGGCGTGCCCAGCGCCATCGGCTATGCCCAGGAAAGCGGCATCCCCTTTGAACTGGGCATCATCCGCAGCCATTATATCGGCCGCACCTTCATCCAGCCGGGCGATCAGATCCGCAATCTGGGCGTGAAGCTGAAGCATAATGCCAACCGCGCGCTGATCGCCGGCAAGCGCATCGTGCTGATCGATGACAGTATCGTGCGCGGCACCACCAGCGTGAAGATCGTCCAGATGCTGCGCGAAGCCGGCGCAGAGGCCGTGCATATGCGCATCGCCAGCCCGCCCACCCGGCACAGCTGTTTCTATGGCGTCGATACGCCGGAACGATC
The DNA here is from genome assembly GCA_036835345.1 of Sandarakinorhabdus sp. Lineage (GTDB taxonomy): Bacteria > Pseudomonadota > Alphaproteobacteria > Sphingomonadales > Sphingomonadaceae > Sandarakinorhabdus. The sequence continues at coordinate 1,611 of DAITMD010000003.1, forward strand.
GAAATTGCTGGCGGCGCAGATGGACGTGGAACGGATGCGCGATTTCATCAAGGTGGACAGCCTGTCGTTCCTGTCCATCGACGGCCTCTACCGCGCAGTAGGAGAGGCGACGCGCGATGATCATGCGCCGCAATATTGCGATGCCTGCTTTACCGGCGATTATCCCACCCGCCTGACCGATCAGGAAGAAAGCGAAGTGCCGGACCAGCTGTCGCTGCTGGCGGAACGGGTTATCTGAAGATCCTCCCCTATCAGGGGAGGTGGCGCGCAGCGCCGGAGGGGTGCCCCCGCCGGGCCTGCCCTGTTGGCACCACAGGCGCGACCCCTCCGTCACCCTTCGGGTGCCACCTCCCCTTGCAGGGGAGGATTTGGTTTCCTAAGCAGCACCCATGACCGACATTACGTCAAAGAAACTCGCCCTCGTCACCGGGGCCAGCCGCGGCATCGGCGCAGCCACCGCCGAAATGCTGGCAGCGCAGGGCTGGCACGTGATCCTGACGGCGCGCAGCGAGGATGGGCTGACGGCGGTGGACGACCATATCCACGCCGCCGGCGGCACCGCCACCATCGCGCCCTTCGATCTGGCTGATGGTGAGGCCATTGATCGGCTGGGCGCGGCGGTGGGCGCGCGCTGGGGCCGGCTCGATGCGCTGGTGCTCAATGCCGCCATGCTGGGCACGCTGGCCCCGGTGCCGCATCTGGATCTGAAGGAGTGGGACCGGCTGATCGCGCTCAATCTCACTGCCAATCTGCGGCTGATCCGCGCCTTTGATCCCTGGCTCAGGCAATCGGCGGCGGGCCATGTGGTGGCGGTCACATCGTCGGTGGCGACCAAGCCGCGCGCCTATTGGGGCGGCTATGCCGCATCAAAGGCGGCGCTGGAAAATCTGGTGCACACCTATGGCGCGGAGGTGGCGAATATCTCCGCCATCCGAACCCACATTGTCGATCCGGGTGCCACCCGCACGAAGATGCGGGCAAGCGCCTTTCCGGGGGAAGACCCGCAACGGGTCAAGCCCCCGGAAGATGCGGCCGCGCTGATCCTGGCCGCGCTGGCCTGAGCGCGCTGGCTCAGGAAGCAGCGACGGCGCGGCGGCGGCGGGCCAGATGGCCGATCAGGCCAAAGCCGGCCAGCAGCATCGCCCAGCTCGACGGTTCGGGCACGGCATTGCCGCCGCCGACAGCGGCTTCGGTGATCACCCGCCAGCTGTCACCCGGGCTTGAGGCCTTCAGGGTGAAGGTCAGCGTGTTGCCCATGAAGCTGGTGCTGTCCTGCGCCGTTTCAAAGCCGACCGCAGTCGGGTTGAGGTAGGTCACGCCGGGTGCGCCGAGGAAATGACTGTCGATCAGGTTGGTGCGCGTCCAGATCACCGCCAGGATGGCTGTATCAAAGGTGGCGGTGCCCGTCACCGTGCGGGACGGGCCCGGATCGAAATTGAGATAATGGCTGTTGATCTTGGTGCCGGCGGCAACCGTGCCACCCAGATTTGTGTTCAGCGCGCTGAGCAGCGTGAAATTCTGCGCTTCGTTGAAAGCGCGCACGTCGTTGTTCTGGAAATTATCGTTCCCGACGGTGAGCCCCGATGGGTTGGCGATGATGACGAAGGTGCCGCCATTGGAAAGGGCCGTTCCGCCCGTCAGGTTGCCACTGGTGACTGCTGCCACCGCCGGCGTCGCCGCCAACACCGCAACCGCTATTGCAAGACTACGCATCATCAAACCCCCTCGCTAAACAACTTCCTAAGGTTGCGTTAACAGCGAGCGAGAGGTTGCGCAAGCATTATGCACAGCGGGCCGGCAGCATCACTGCTGCCGGCGGCCACAATCTGCGGCTGATCGTTGATTTATGCGGGCGGCCGGATCAGGCCGCGCGGCGCGTCTTGCGCTGTTTTTCCAGCTTTTTCAGCAGCATGTCGCGCTTGAGTTTGCTCAGATGATCGATGAACAGCACGCCGTTCAGATGGTCCATCTCGTGCTGCAGGCAGGTGGCGAGCAGCCCGTCCAGTTCTTCGTCGTGGGCGGCGCCGGTCTCGTCCAGCCAGGTCACGCGGATGCGGGCCGGGCGTTCCACATCGGCGTACATCTCAGGGACTGACAGGCAGCCTTCCTGATAGACGCTATATTCGTCCGATGCCCACACGATCTCGGGATTGATGAACACGCGCGGCTGCTTCACGCGCACGATGGTTTCGGGATCGGCGTCGTCCGGAGTATCATCGGCTTCGGGCTGCAGATCGATCACCAATATGCGTTCCGGCACGCCCACCTGGATGGCGGCAAGGCCGATGCCCGGCGCTTCATACATCGTCTCGAACATGTCGGCGATCAGGGCGCGGTGCGCATCGGTGACGGCAGCGACAGGCGCGCTGATCTGTTTCAGCCGCGGATCGGGCGTTTCGATGATCGGAAGAATGGCCATGGCCGGGAGGTATGGCCGGCCGGTGCGGGCGTCAAGAGCGGCGGCTCTTTGGAAACACAGCTTGCCGCAGCGGGCGAGTGCAGGCAGCGTGCCGCCACAGTTTGGGGGAGAGTGAGCATGAACCGTTTGGCAGGCAAGGTGGCGCTGATCACCGGAGCGGCGCAGGGGCTGGGCGAAGCCATGGCCCGGCGCATGGTGGACGAAGGCGCGCGCGTCATCCTCACCGATATCAACGAAGCCGGGGTGAAGGCCGTGGCCGCCAGCATCGGCGCCTCTGCCGCCGCCATCCGCCACGATGTCACCAGCCCGGAGGATTGGGCGGTGGCGATCCGCTTTGCCGAGGAAAAATGGGGCGGCTTCCACGTGCTGGTCAACAATGCCGGCATCGCCGGGGGATCGACGGTGGAGGCCACCGATTTCGACACCTGGAAGCGCGTGCACAGCATCGATCTGGACAGCGTGTTCCTGGGCTGCAAATTGTCGCTGCCGGTGATGGCGCGCATGGTGCGCGACACCGATGTGCGCGGCAGCATTATCAACATCAGCAGCATCGCCGGGGTGATCGCTGCCCACAACAGCGCCGCCTACAACAGCGCCAAGGCCGCCGTTCGCCACCTGACCAAAAGCGTCGCGCTGCACTGCGCCAAGCAGCAATATCGCATCACCTGCAACAGCATCCACCCGGTGTTCATCGACACGCCGATCCTGAATGGCATCACATCCGTGCTGGGCCGCGAGGAAGGGCTGGCCAAGCTGGGCCGGCAGATCCCGCTGGGCGCCGTGGGTGAACCGGACGATATCGCCTGGGCCGCCGTCTATCTGGCCAGCGATGAAGCCAAGATGGTGACCGGGCACGGCCTGTATGTGGATGGCGGCATTTCGGCGATGTAAAGCCGGCTTGCAGCAGTTTCGCTGCCACATTAACTTTTTGTTACAAATGCGCGGCGGTGCTTGCCCGGCCGCCCCCCGGCTTCCACAACAGCGGCGGGTCGGGAGGGGCCCGGCCATGGTCACTGCGCCTGACGTGCAGAGCCGCACATTGTTGCCGCAGGTGCATTTTTCGCTGCCGGCCGCGTCCCTGCGCCCGCTGATCACCACTTATTATGCCGTGGTCACACCCGTTCCGCTGGCGGATCACCTGCATCCGGAATGGGGCAATCTGCGCTTCACCCTGTCGGGCGAATGGACGGTGCGGCGGCATGGCTGCAGCGATCCCACGCCGCCGCGTTTCGGGCTCTTCGGGCCAACCGACCGTGCCGCGCTGGTTTCAACCAGCGGGGCGGCGCGGATGGCCGGCGCCGGGCTGACGGCGCTGGGCTGGAGCCTGCTGATCGGCGAACCGGCCAAGCTGCACGCCAATCGGATCACGCTTCTGGGCGGCGCGGCGGGCGAGCGGGCCGAAGCGCTGCATGCCGCCCTGTGCGCCGCCGACTGGCCTCAGATGCCGGCCCTGTTCGATGCCTATTTCACCGCGCTGGCCGCGGCCGCACCGCCGGCCGATCCGTTGGTGGAGCGGGTGCAGCAGGCGCTGACCGAAGGCGCTCTGGACCATGTCACCGAATTTGCGGCCGACGTGGGGCTTTCGGAACGATCGCTGGAACGATTGTGCAACCGGGCGTTCGGCTTTTCGCCCAAGCGCCTGCTGCGCCGGCAGCGCTTCCTGCGCACGCTGGCCGAAATTGGCGACCGGCTGGATCAACCGCTCTCCACCCTGCTGGACGGCAGCTATTATGACCAGTCGCACTTCATCCGGGAATTTCGGGCCTATATGGGGATGACGCCGCTGGCCTATTATCACAGCCCCCGCCAGATGATGCGCCGCGCCGGCTGGGAACGGCTGCGCACTGCCGGCGCGCCGGTGCAGGGGCTGCACAATTGATGCCCATCCCGGCACGGTACCGCCATATTGGTTAAGGCTTTGGCCTGGTGGGTGCCGGAATGCGCCGCCGCCGCCCGGTTTCGGCCACCGGTTCAGCCTGAACCCATCAGCCATACCCCCATCAGCCGCCCGAATGGCAGGGTGAAGAATCCTGCCACCAACAGGCTGCCAATCACCAGGCCGCGAATGGCGCGTTGATGGCCCGCCACATCATGCGCGCGGGCGCGCTGCACTGCCAGTGGCACCATCACTGCCACGAACAGGCTGAGCGCATGGATGGGCGACACGTCGCCCACGAACACGCCGCCCCAGCGTGGCTGCGGTCCATGATCCGCGGCGGCATTGAAGAACAATGTGGCGATCGCGTTGCCGAACATCAGCGCCGCCCATGTGCGGCCCATCAACCGGTGGCGCCTGGTGCCTTTGGGCAGCAGCAGCATCGGCCCGGTGAGACCAAGGATCAGCACCATGCTGGCGATGTGAAGCTGCAGCAGCAGCGAATGGTTGGCCCAGTCCGCCCGCCCGCGCCAGATGGCGGTCAGCATCACCAGCGCCATCAGCGCCGCCGCCGCCGCCAGATTGCGATTGGAAAACAGGCCGCTATTTCGTTCCATCGCCTCTCCCACGGCTGCCACCCTGCCGCTACCGCACGCTGCCTGCAAGCCGGTTTCCAACTGCCGGTTTCCCTGATGCCAGCTTTTGCGGTAGAGCCGCGCGATGACAAGCCTGCCCCCCATGCCCATTCCCGGCCCGGTTGATCCCACGGTGATGCCGCGCAAGCCCGCCGCCCGCGCCGATGGCAAGCGCGTGCTGATCGGCCTGTCTAAGGCGCAGCTGCGCGCGGCGCTGGCGGATATCGGCGTGCCGGAAAAGCAGCTGAAGATGCGCGCGAGCCAGGTTTGGCACTGGCTCTATCACCGCGGCGTCACCGAAATTTCCGCCATGGCCAACATCGCCAAGGACATGCGCGCCCTGCTGGACGAACATTTCGTCGTCGGCCGCCCGGAAGTGGTGACGGCGCAGGTGTCCAGCGACGGCACCCGCAAATGGCTGCTGCGCTTCGATGATGGCGAGGAAGCCGAATGCGTGTTCATCCCCGATGCGTGGCGCGGCACGCTGTGCGTCTCCAGCCAGGTCGGCTGCACGCTCAATTGCCGCTTCTGCCACACCGGCACCATGAAGCTGGTCAGGAACCTCACCCCGGCGGAAATCGTCGGGCAGGTGATGCTGGCACGCGATGCGCTGGGCGAATGGCCTAATGGCACCGCCAGCCTGCCGGCGCTGCCCGACAATGATGACGATGATGACGATGATCGGCCCTATTTCCCCGGTGCGCACAATCCGGGCAGCAATTACACGGCGGAAGGCCGCATGCTCACCAACATCGTGATGATGGGCATGGGCGAGCCGCTGTATAATTTCGACAATGTCCGCGATGCGCTGAGCATCGTTATGGACGGCGACGGGCTGGGCCTGTCCAAGCGGCGCATCACCCTGTCGACCAGCGGCGTGGTGCCGATGATGGCGCGCGCCGGCAGCGAAATTGGCGTCAATCTGGCGGTGTCGCTGCACGCCGTGACCAAGGAAATCCGCGACGAGATCGTGCCGATCAACCGCAAATATGGCATCGAGGAGCTGCTGGAAGCCTGCGCTGCCTATCCGGGGGCCAACAACGCGCGGCGCATCACCTTTGAATATGTGATGCTGAAAGACAAGAACGACAGCGACGCGGACGCGCGCGAGCTGGTGCGGCTGATCCGCAGGTATAAACTGCCGGCCAAGGTCAACCTGATCCCGTTCAATCCGTGGCCGGGCAGCTTCTATGAATGTTCGTCCGACGATCGCATCGCGGCCTTTTCCGACATCATCTTCAAGGCCGGCATTTCCGCGCCCGTCCGCCGCCCGCGTGGCCGGGACATCATGGCCGCCTGCGGCCAGCTGAAATCGGCATCGGAAAAGATCAGCCGCGCCGATCTTGACCGGCGGGCCGCGGAAAAAGAGGCCAGCTGGACGCTTTAGGGCGCGCCGGCGATTGGTGGTGCGGCGGCGCGCTAGGGCGCCCCGCCGGGCAAGGTGCGTTCCACCTCGCGCATATAATCCCGGCTGGGCGGCAGTGTATCGCGGCGCTTGGTCAGCTGGATTTGCACGTTCATGTGGCCATCATTGGCAAAGGCGCACCAGGCGGAGGCCAGATAGAACATCCACATGCGGAAGAAGCGCGCATCATAAAGCGCGGTGATCTCCGCCTCGCGCGCGGCGCAGCGATCATGCCAGGCCTTCAGCGTATGGGCATAATGGAGGCGCAGCACTTCGATATCGGTGATCCACAGCCACGCCCGCTCGATCGCCGGCACGATCTGCGACACGGCCGGGCTGTAACCGCCGGGGAAGATATATTTCGCCGTCCACGGATCGGTGGCCCCCGGCCCGTCGGCGCGGGCAATGGTGTGGATCAACGCCACACCATCAGGCTTCAGCAGGCGTTCCACCGTGTCGAAATACTGCCGGTAATGCGGCAGGCCAACATGTTCGAACATGCCCACCGACACGATGCGGTCGAACTGGCCGGTCACGGCGCGATAATCGATCAGCTGGAAATCCACCCCGGTCAGCCCCTGCCGCGCCGCTTCGGCGCGGGCATATTTCAACTGCTCCTCCGACAGGGTGACGCCCAACACCTCGGCTCCGGTCGCCTTGTGCAGATAGCGCGCCAGCCCGCCCCAGCCGCAGCCGATATCCAGCACGCGCATCCCCGGCTTCAGGTCCAGCTTGGCCGCGATATGGGCCAGCTTGGCCTCTTGCGCGGCTTCCAGCGTGGTGATGCCCGGCGCCCAGTAGGCGCAGCTATATTGGCGGTGCGGATCGAGGAACAGATCATAAAGCCGATCATCCAGATCATAATGATGCGCCACGTTGCGTTTGGAGCGGCGGGCGAAATTGATGCCGTCCCACCACGCCGCCAGCCGCGCCTGCCGCCACAGCGCAAAGCGCACCGGATTGTCGCGCTCCCACCTGAGGTTCCAGGTGACCAGATCGAGCAGCGCGAAAATATCGCCCTCAACCATCACCAGCCGGCCGTCCATATACGCCTCGCCCGCGCCCAGCGCCGGATTGAGCGCGATGGCCCGCGCCGTGGCAGTGTCGGCCAGGCGGATGCGCACCGGCGCGCGTGACGGGCTGGGCTTGCCATAGCGCCGCTCAGCGCCGGCCGGATCGATGACGATCAACTCGCCATCGGTCATGAATTTCCGGAACAGTCGATCAAACAGCCACATGGGGCTTTACTGCCATCGGCGGCGGGCCGACGGCAAGCCTTACAGTCGATACCCGCCGGCGATGTCAGTCAGGCGCGCGCGCCACGCTCACCATCGCCGGGCGCAGCAGCCGGTCGCGGATGGTCCAGCCGCTGGCCAGTTCGGCCACCACACTGCCGGCTTCCGCATCGCTGGGCACTTCGATCATGGCCTGGTGCAGATTGGGATCCAGCGGCGTGCCCGGCGCAATCTCCACGCGGGCGATGCCCTGCCGGCCAAAGATGGCGATCAGTTCGCGCTGCGTCGCCTCGATCCCGGCGCGCACCTGATCAAAGCCTTCCGCCGGCAGCGCCGCCACGGCGCGCGCCAGATTGTCGGCCACCGCCAGCATGTCGCGGGCAAAACCGGTCACGGCATATTGCGTGGCCTCGGCCTTGTCGCGCTCCAGCCGGCGGCGGGTGTTTTCCAGATCGGCCAGCGTGCGCAGCACCCGGTCTTTCAGATCGGCGATTTCCTGATCCTTGGCCAGCAGCGCTTCGGCCAGATCAATCTCGGGCGCACCGTCTTCAGCGGTTTCGGGGGTGTCTGTCGTGTCGGTCATGATACCAGTCTGCTCAAGGTTCGGGCGGTATAATCCACCATGGGGATGACACGGGCATAGTTCAACCGCGTCGGCCCGATAACCCCCACAACGCCGATCACCCGGCCATCATTGCCGCGATAGGGGGCGGCAATCACGCTGCTGCCCGACAATGAGAACAGCCGCGATTCCGCCCCGATGAAGATGCGGGTGGCATCGGCACTGCGGGCATTTTCCATCAGGGCGATCAGTTCCGCCTTGTCCTCCAGATCGTCCAGCAGCTGGCGGACCCGGTCCATGTCCACCTCACCCTCCACCAGATGCGCCTGCCCGCGCACGATCAGCACCGGGCGCGCCGCCGCATCGGACGACCATACCGCCAGCCCGGCCGACACCGCCGCCTGCGTGAGCGCATCCAGCGCGGCCCGGTCCCGCGCAATCTCGGTCTCCAGCCGGCTGAGCGCTTCGGCCAGAGTGAGGCCCGACAGGCGCGTGCTGATATAATTGGCCGCCGCCTCCAGCGTTGCGGGCAGCACGCCGGCTGGCAGATCGAGCAGGCGGTTTTCCACGCTGCCATCGGCGCCAACCAGCACCACCAGCGCCCGCTGCGGCGACAGCGGCACAAAACTCACCTGCCGGATGATCAGTTCGCGGCCCGGCACCATCACCAGCCCGGCGCACTGCGACAGGCCCGACAAGGCCGCCGTGGCACGCGCCAGCGCATCTTCCATGGCAACGCCGGGCATCAACCCGGCTTCCAGCGCCGCACGTTCCTCGTCAGACGGCTCGGCGGCCTGCATCATGCCATCGACAAACATCCTGAGGCCCAGTTCGGTGGGCACCCGGCCGGCCGACGTGTGCGGCGCCGCCAGCAGGCCCAGCTCCTCCAGATCCTGCATGACATTGCGGATGGAGGCCGGCGACAGCGCCAGCGCGCCGCCTTTCGAAAGGGTGCGGCTGCCCACCGGCGCGCCCGACACCAGATAGGCATCGACAATCTGCCGGAAAATCTCGCGGGCGCGGTCGTTCATCTCGGTGAGCGACGGGGTGGGCTGCATGGCGGCAATTTACGGGCGCCGTCATGATCGCGCAATGGGCTGCAATCGCCGCGCCCCTTCCCATCGGCGGCATCTGGCCATAAGGCCGGGGGCAAATCCGCTGCGAAAGGCAAATATCATGAGACCATCCGGCCGCGCCCCCGATCAGATGCGATCCATCGAGATGATCCCCGGCTTTTCCGCCCATGCCGAAGGATCGTGCCTGGTCAAGTTCGGCAACACCCATGTGCTGGTGACGGCCAGCGTGGAAGACCGGGTGCCGCCGTGGCTGCGCGGCGGCGGCAAGGGCTGGGTGACGGCGGAATATGGCATGCTGCCCCGCGCCACCCACACCAGGGGCCAGCGTGAGGCCGCCAAGGGCAAGCAATCGGGCCGCACGCAGGAAATCCAGCGGCTGATCGGGCGGTCCTTGCGCGCCGTCACCGATCTGACGGCGCTGGGCGAGAAGCAGATTACGCTGGATTGCGACGTGATTCAGGCCGATGGCGGCACCCGCACGGCGGCGATTTCCGGCGCGTGGGTGGCGCTGCGCCTGGCGCTTGATGCCATTCACGCCAAGACGCCGTTTGCCGCCGATCCACTGGCCACGCAGGTCGCGGCGATCTCCTGCGGCGTGTACAATGGCAACCCGGTGCTCGATCTGGACTATATCGAAGACAGCGCGGCGGACACCGACGCCAATTTCGTGCTGACCAACCAGGCCGGCATCGTGGAAGTGCAGGGCACCGCCGAAGGCGAACCGTTCGACGAGGAGACGCTGCTGCGCCTGCTGCGCCTGGCCCGCATCGGCTGCAACCAGGTGTTTGCGGCGCAGCTGCAGGCCGTCGGCCGGTGAGGCAGCTGGCGGCCGGCCGGCTGGTGCTGGCCACGCACAATCCCGGCAAGGTGGTGGAACTGGCGGAGCTGCTGGCACCGCATGGGCTGGAGGTGGTGTCAGCCGGCAGCCTGGGCCTGCCGGAGCCGGAGGAGACGGAAACGACCTTCATCGGCAACGCCCGGCTGAAGGCGCTGGCCGCCGCCACGGCGAGCGGCCTGCCGGCGATTGCCGACGACAGCGGGCTGTGCGTGGATGCGCTGGGCGGCGCGCCCGGTATCTATTCGGCGCGCTGGGCCAAGGTTGACTCTGGGCCGGGCAAGGATTTCGCGGTCGCCATGGCGCGGGTGAATGATGAACTGGGGGACAAGCCGCGCGCCGCCCATTTCATCTGCGCGCTGTGCGTCGCTTGGCCGGATGGCCACACAGAAACCGTGGAGGGCCGGGTGGACGGCACGCTGGTGTGGCCGCCGCGCGGGAACAATGGCTTTGGCTATGACCCGATGTTCCTGATGGATGGCAAGGCGCAGACCTATGGCGAGATGAGCCGCGCCGAAAAGGAAGCCGACAATCACCGCGCGCGGGCATTTCGGCAGCTCATGGCGCTGCTGCCAGCGGCGACGTGATGGAACCCCTCGCCCTTTACGTCCACTGGCCGTTCTGCGTCACCAAATGCCCCTATTGCGATTTCAACAGCCACGTGCGCGACCGCGTGGATCAGGACCAGTGGCAGGCCGCGCTGCTTGCCGATCTGGCGTATGAAGCCGCCCGCCTGCCCGGCCGATCACTCGCCAGCATCTTCTTCGGCGGCGGCACGCCCAGCCTGATGCCGCCGGCCACGGTGGCCGCCATCATCGATGCGGCGTGCGGGCACTGGGCGCCTGAAGGCGACATCGAAATCACGCTGGAAGCCAACCCGTCCAGCGTTGAAGCCAGCCGTTTCGCAGGTTTCGCCAGCGCCGGGGTGAACCGCCTGTCTTTGGGCGTGCAGGCGCTGGATGATGCGGCGCTGAAGCTGCTGGGGCGGCCGCACGATGTTGCCGCCGCGCTCAGCGCGCTGGATGTGGCGCAGGCCAGTTTCGGCCGGGTCAGCTTCGATCTCATCTATGACCGACCGGGCATGACGCGGGAAAGCTGGCAGGCGGAACTGGCGCGCGCCATCGGCTTTGGCACCACGCACCTCTCGCTCTATCAACTCACCATCGAGCCGGGCACGCGCTTTGCCGCGCTGCACGCGCGCGGGCAGCTGGTGATGCCGGATGAAGACACCAGCGCCGATCTGTTCGCCATCACCCAGAGCCAGACGGCGGCGGCGGGGCTGCCGGCCTATGAAATCTCCAACCATGCCGCGCCGGGGAGGCAGAGCCGGCACAATCTCACCTATTGGCGCTATGGCGATTATGCCGGCATCGGGCCGGGCGCGCATGGCCGGCGCGGCGGCGCGGCGACGCTGCGCCGCAAGAAGCCCGAACATTGGCTGGCCGGCGTTGCCGAGGCGGGGCACGGGATGGAGAGCGAAGCCGCGCTGGCGCCGGCAGAGCGCGCCACGGAGGCGCTGGTGATGGGGCTGCGGCTGGCGGAAGGGCTGAACGCGGCGCGGTTCGCCGCCCGCAGCGGCACCGCGCTGGCCGAAGCGGTGAACATGGACGCGGCGCAGCGGCTGGCCGATGCCGGCCTGTTGACACTGGACGACGCCGGCCTGCGCCTCACACCGGCCGGCTGGCCGCTGGTCAACGCCGTGCTGCGCGAGATTGCCCGTTAAAAGGCCGTGGGGGCCGGCGAGACAACGCCGGTGCCGATCTGGTCCACCTCCAGCGCGCGTTCGGCCACGCCACTGGCATTGAAGCGGAACGCCCCGTCGATGCCGGCAAAGCCTTCGCGGGCCAGCAGGCCGGCGCGCGGGAACGGCTGGCCCAGCGGCCAGCGCGCCGCCAGACTGCTGGCCAGCAGCACGCCGTCATAACCCAGCGAGGCCAGCCGCGACGGGTTATGGCCATGCTTGACCAGGTAGCGCGCCGCCAGTTGATTGAAGCGGCCATCGGGCACGGCGGCAAACAATGCCCCCTTCAGCGCCGGCACGCGATTGAGGCCGGGTTCGTTGTTCCACAATTCGGTGCCCAGGATCACCGCCTGACCCGGCCCGGCGCCATAACGCGCCAGCGGCGCCACGAACCGCGCCGCGGCCGCACCGGAATCGGCAATCAACAGCGCCTGAAACGGCACCGGGGCGATGGTGCCGGCCACCCGCTCCACCGTGCCATCGGGCCGGATCTGCGGCTTGCCGCTGGCGCGCAGCCGGGCCGCGTGGTTGGTCACCTGCGCCGCGGCCGCCACCAATTTGTCGGGCGTGCGGGCATAGGGCACCACGGCGGTGGACCGGCCGCCGGCATCGGCAACGGCGCGCACAAAGGCCAGCTGCGCGCGCTGGCCATAGGTGCCCTGCGGCACCAGCGCGGCAAACCGATCAATGCCGCGCGTGCGGGCATAGGATACCACGCGGTCAATCGCCTGGCCGGGCTGAAACCCCATCACGAACACATCGCCGCCTGCCGCCGCCGTATCGTTGGAAAAGGACAGGATCGGCACCGGCCGCCCCGCCACTGCCGCGCGCACCGCCGGCACTTCGCTGCCCAGCAGCGGCCCCAGGATCAGCCCGGCCCCTTCGGCCATCGCCTTTGCCGCCGCATTGCCGGCACCGGCCGCGGTATCATAGGTGATCAGCTGCACCTGCGGCTTGCCCAGATCGGTGATCGCCATGGCGGCGGCATTGGCAATCGATTCGCCCAGCGCAGCATTGGCCCCCGACATCGGCACCAGCAGCGCCACCTTGTTCAGCTGCGCCACCGGCAGCGGGGCCGGGGCCGGGGCTGCCACCACCGGCGGCGGCGGCGCAGCGGTTGGCGGCGCGCGCCGCGTGGGTGAACAGGCGGCAACCACCATGGTAAAGGCCAGCAGCAGCGCCTGCCCCACTTGCCAGCGCCGCGCCGGCGCGCTCTTGATGCCCATGTGCACGATCATCTTTCCCCAACCACTGACGCACCGCTTGCTGCCGGGCTCTATATCGTGGCGACGCCAATCGGCAACCTTGGTGACATCAGCCTGCGCGCCCTGTCGGTGCTGCGCCGCGCCAGCCTGATTGCCTGCGAGGATACGCGGGTGACCGGAAAATTGCTCAATCATTTTGCGATTTCCACCCGCATGACCCCCTATCACGATCACAATGGCGATCGCGTGCGCCCCGGCCTGATCCAGCGCGCCTTGGCAGAGCCGGTGGCGCTGGTATCGGATGCCGGCACGCCGCTGATATCCGATCCGGGCTGCAAGCTGGTGGCACAGGCGCGCGCCGCCGGCGTGAACCTGGTCACCGTGCCGGGGCCTTCGGCGGCCATCGCGGCGCTGTCCATCGCCGGGCTGCCCACCGACCGCTTCCTGTTTGCCGGCTTCCTGCCCGCCCGCGCCGGCGCGCGCAGCGCCGCCATTGCCGAACTGGCCGGTGTGCCGGCCACATTGCTGTTCTACGAATCGGGGCCGCGGCTGGCCGCCACGCTGGCGGCGCTGCAGGGCGGGCTGGGCGACCGGCCGGCCGCCGTGGGCCGCGAGTTGACCAAGCGCCACG
>DAITMD010000003.1:15240-25250 GCA_036835345.1 Sandarakinorhabdus sp.
AAATGCAGACCGGCAGCTTGAGCGAACTGGCGGCGCGCTGGGCCGATGCGCCGCCAAAGGGCGAGCTGGTGATCATCACCGGGCCGCCGCTGCCGGCACCGGCGGCAGCGGCCGCCGATATCGATTCGGCGCTGGCCGCCGCGCTCGCCACGATGCGGGTGAAGGATGCGGCGCGCAGCGTGGCCGACGCGCTGCACCTGCCAAAGAGCCAAGTTTATGCCCGCGCGCTGGCGCTGAAACATGGTGAATAAGGCCCGCCGCCGCAACGAACGGCGCGGCCGGATGGCCGAACATCTGGCAGCCATCTGGTTGATGTTGAAGGGCTATCGCCTGATCGGCCGGCGGCTGCGCACCCCGGTGGGAGAAATTGATCTGCTGGTCCGCAGCCGCGACAGCCTGATTTTTGTGGAGGTGAAAGCGCGGCCCACTCTCGACTCTGGCTGGCAGGCACTGCATCTTCGCCAGCAGGGGCGGTGTCAGGCGGCAGGCCGCTGGCTGGCGGCGCGGCACGCCTGGCCGGGGGCGGTGCTCAGGCATGATGCAGTGTTGATCAGGCCGTGGGCGTGGCCCACGCACCTGATTGCGGTGTGGCGGGACGAGTGAACGGGATGGGCGCGATGGATCTGGCAACAATCGGCCTGATGGATGATGCCGATATCGATCTGGTGGAAGCCGGCATCGCGCTCAGCCTGGCCGACCGGCCGCGCGCCGATGCCATGCGCCTGCGCCGGCTGGTGCAGAACTGGGCCATCACCCTGCAGCGCGATCTTGCCCCCGTCACCGGCACGGCGCGGGCGCTGCGGCTGGCCGGCCTGATTGCCGGGGAGGCCGGGCTGAGCGGCGATACGCAGGATTATGACAACCCCCTGAATGCCGATCTGGTGGGCGTGGCCGAACGCGGGCGCGGCCTGCCGATTGCGCTGTCCATCCTCTATGTGGCGCTGGCCCGCCGGGTGGGCTGGCGCGCCGATGCGCTGGCGGTGCCGGGCCATGTGCTGGTGGAGGTGCATGGCGGCGGCGATGCGGCGCTGCTCGATCCGTTCGATCACGGCGCCACGGTCACGCCGCGCCGCGCCGCTGAAATTGCCCGCGCATCGGGCGGGGAACCGATTGCCGGGCGCTTCCCGGTGCTGGGCAACCGGCAGATGCTGGTGCGGCTGATTTCCAACCAGGCCAGCCGGGCGCGGCTGTCGGGCGATGCCCACCGCGCGCTGCTGCTGTATGAACGCATGACCACCATGGCCCCCAGGATGAGCGCGCTGTGGTGGGAACGCTCGCGGCTGGAACAGCGTATCGGCCGCATGGCCGCAGCGCGCGGCAGCCTGACCGCGATGCTGGAAACCACCCACGATCCGGCGCTGGGCCAGCGCATCCGGGCGACGCTGGCAACGCTGGCGCGGTCGGACAACTGAAGGATTGCCCATGGGTTTGCGAGTCGCGGTCCAGATGGACCCGATCGAAACGATCAACATTGCCGGCGATTCCAGTTTCGCGCTGATGCTGGAGGCGCGCACGCGCGGGCATCTGCTGTGGCATTATCATCCCGATCAGCTGTCGGCCGAAAATGGCCGCGTGCGGGCCCACGCGCGGGCGCTGGAAGTGCACAACCGGCCCGGCGCGCATTTCACCTGGCTGGCCGAAGCGCAGACCATCGATCTGGCCGACGATATCGATGTGGTGCTGATGCGGCAGGATCCGCCATTCGACATGGGCTATATCACCGCCACCCACCTGCTGGAGCAGGTGCAGCACAAGACATTGGTGGTCAACGATCCGGCCGAGGTGCGGGGCGCGCCGGAAAAATTGTTCGTGCTGCGCTTTCCCGATCTGATGCCGCCGACTCTGGTGACGCGCAGCCTCGCTGAAGCGATGGACTTTCGCGCCCGCCACGGCGCCATCGTCGTCAAGCCGCTGTATGGCAATGCGGGCGCGGCGGTGTTCCTGATCGATGCGCACGATGGCAATCTGCCGGCGCTGGTGGAATTGTTTGGCAGCGTCTGGCGCGAACCCTTCATGGTGCAGGCGTTCCTGCCCGACGTGGCCAAGGGCGACAAGCGCATCGTGCTGGTGGATGGCGAACCGGCCGGCGCCATCAACCGCCTGCCCAAGACCGGCGAAATCCGCTCAAATCTTGCCGCCGGCGGCAGCGCGCAGGCCACCGACCTGACGCCGCGCGAAGCCGAGATCTGCGCGCGGATCGGCCCGGAACTCAAAAGCCGCGGGCTTATCTTCGTGGGCATCGACGTGATCGCCGGCTGCCTGACCGAAATCAACGTCACCTCGCCCACCGGCATCCGCGCCATCGACCGCTTCAATGGCACCAACACCCCGGCGCGCATCTGGGACGCCGTCACGGCGCGATTGGCAGCACGCGGCGCTTGACGTTTCGATAAATGTCGAATATTTCGATATTCACAGAAAGGATATCGGATGGAGTCGCCGCTCGCTGTCGCAGCCCTCGCCGCGCTGGCCCATGATCGTCGCCTCGCGCTGTTTCGGGCGCTGGTGGTGGCCGGGGCTGACGGCATGGCGGCAGGGGCCATTGCCAGGGCACTGGCGGTGCCGCCGTCCAGCCTTTCGCATCATCTCGGGCTGCTGGAAGCCGCAGGGCTGGTGCACGCGCGCCGGGCCGGCCGCAGCCTGATCTATGCGGCGGATTTTGCCGCGATGCGCGCGCTGATCGGGTTCCTGCTGGAAGATTGCTGCCGGGGATTTGCACCATCGCCGGCGCCCGCCTGTCACATGGGAGAAACGACATGAAACGATTGCACGTGCACGTGGGCGTGACCGATCTGGCCCAGTCCATCCGCTTTTATTCGGCATTGTTTGCCGCGCCGCCCACGGTGCAGCACGATGATTATGCCAAGTGGATGCTGGACGATCCGCGCGTCAATTTCGCCATCAGCAGCGGCCACGCGGCAACCGGCGTCGAGCATCTGGGCATCCAGGCTGAAACCGCCGAAGAGCTGGCCGAAATCAGCGCCCGCATTGCCGCCGCCGATCGCCCGGTGCTGGCAGAGGGCGAAACCACCTGCTGCTATGCCCGTTCCGAAAAGAGCTGGACCAGCGATCCGCAAGGTGTGGCGTGGGAAGCCTTTCACACCATGGCGCAGGCCCGCACCTATTATGGCAGCAGCCCGGCGCTGCACACGCTGGCTGCCGCCGCAGAACCCAAGCCTGCCGGCGACAGCTGTTGCTGAAAGACGAGGCTATTTGTCCTTCCTGGCCGGCTTGGGCGGCAGGCCGGGGACGCGTTCCCATTTCGCCAGGCCACAGCCGCCGAAATTGACGCCGCCCAGGGTGAAATCGATCACCTGCACGATATCGCCGGCGCACTGGCTGCCAATCGGGCTGCTGTGTACAAGCGCCCGGCGCGGCGCCAGGCCGGGGCATTCCATGGTGTTGCGCCACCACGTGCCATCGCGCATCCGCGCATACCAATGGCTGTCGCTGCCGGCCTGCGCCGACAATATGTTCCGGGTGGTGATGCAGCTTTCCACGGCGGGCTTGTCGGGCACGCTGTCTGCCGGCTGGGCGGTAACGGGGGCGACGGCCAGCGCCGCAACAATAAGCGCATTTCTGATCATACGTCCTAACCTGCCTGCCTGTGCCTGTATCCTGCCTGAACGGGTCTTATCCGCGAAACACATCCTTGGCGGCGCGGCGGCGGGCCAGTTCCGCCGCGCTGCCGGCGCGCACGAAGGGGTTGGTGGCGGCTTCCATCGCCAGGCTGAACGGCACGGTTGGTTCGCCGCGGCTGCGCAGCCGGTCCACCGCTTCGGCCCGCTTCACCAGCGCGTCATTGTCAGGCTCCACGGTCAGGGCAAAGCGCGCGTTCGATTGCGTATATTCATGCGCGCAATACACCAGAGTGCGCGGCGGCAGCGCCATGAACTTGGCCAGCGCGCCGTGCATCTGCTCCGCCGTGCCTTCAAACAGGCGGCCGCAGCCCATCGCAAACAGCGTGTCGCCGGCAAACAGCGCGCCGTCAAAGGCAAAGGCGATATGGCCGGCGGTGTGCGCCGGGCAATCGATGACGCGGCCCACGTGCGCGCCGATCTGCACCGTGTCGCCTTCCGCCACGGCGCGGCTGATGTGCGGGATTTTCGCCGCCTCGCCTGCCGGCCCGGTCACTTTCGCGCCGGTGGCGGCCACGATATCGCTGTTGCCGCCCACATGATCGGGGTGCCAGTGGGTGTTGAGGATCTGGGTGATCTTCCAGCCCCGGCTGGTCGCGGCTTCCAGCACCGGGCCGGCCACCGCCGGATCGATCACCGCCGTCTCGCCGCTGTCCGCATCATGGGCCAGCCAGACATAATTGTCGGAAAGCACCGGCACGCCGATGATGTCCAGCATTTTACCAGCTCCCGATGTTGGGCATCGATGCCCAGGGCTCGGCCGAGGCCAGCGCCGGGCCGGCCTGCAGCAATTCCACCGAAATCCCGTCGGGCGATCGCACGAACGCCATGCGGCCATCGCGCGGCGGCCGGTTGATGGTCACGCCGCCGTCCATCAGGCGCTGGCAGGCGGCATAGATATCGTCCACCGCATAGGCAACATGGCCGAAATTGCGTCCGCCGCCATAGCCGGCTTCGTCCCAATTGTGGGTGAGTTCGATCTGCGCGCTCTCATCGCCCGGCGCGGCCAGAAAGATCAGCGTGAAGCGCCCGGCCTCGTTGTCGTGGCGGCGCAGTTCCTTCAGGCCCAGCAGTTCGAAAAACCGCAGCGTTTCCGCCACATCCGACACGCGGATCATGGTGTGCAGATATTTCATGTCAGGCTCCGCCCTTCAAACGCCTCGAACTTGGCGATCAGCGCCGCCGGCACCGGCGTGGGCCGGCCGCGCGGTTCATCCACATGCACCTGCACTTCGGTGCCGCTGGCGCGCAGATCCTCGCCCCCCGGCCCGTTGGATTGGCCGTGCACTTCAAACGCAAAGGTCAGCGAGGTGCGGCCCACCCTGGTGCAGCGCACGCAGATGGCGATCGCCTCGTCCAGCAGCACGGGGGCGTGATAGACCACCTCCGCCTTCACCACGTGCAGTTCCGGCGCACCCTTCAGTCCGGGCTGCGGATAAAGGCCGACGGTGCGGAAATATTCGGTGATGCCGATATCGAAATATTCCAGATAGCGGCTGTTGAACACGACCGCCTGCGCGTCCACTTCGGCATAGCGGGCGCGGGCATTCCAGACGAACGTGAACTCCGATCGTGCCATCAGCGCGGTGTAGCAGGCGGCGGCGGGTCCGTCAGCGGCTTTTGCGCCGCATCCCCCGTCAGCGGGCGCTGTTGGTTGCCGCCCGTCAGCGGGCGCTGTTGGTTGCCGCCCGTCAGCGGGCGCTGTTGGTTGCCGCCCGTCAGCGGGCGGGCATCCGTCGCCACGATCCGGCCCAGCGCGGCGCTGGCGGCTTGGCCCGCCGGCGTATCCGGGCCATCGGCGGCGGCGGCTTCCCACGCCTGCCGCGCCAGTTCCTTGTTGCCCTTGGCCGCCGCGATATTGCCGGCTTCCAACGTCACGTCCGGCGCTTCGGGGGCCAGCGCGGCGGCTTTCAACAGCGCGGCTTCGGCCGCCGCCAGATCGCCCAGCCGGCGATGCAGCGCCGCCTTCAGCAGCCAGCCGGTCAGGCCGCCGGGCACCAGCGCGGTGGCGGCATCCAGATCGGCCAGCGCCTCGGCCGGTTTGCCGGCATCCACCAGCGCAGTGGCCCGCGTGAGGCGCAAATCCGCTTCGGCGGCCGGCGACAACTCCGCGCCGCCCGGCCGGGCCAGCGCGCGGCCCAGAAACCGCACCGCCGCATCCGGGCGCTGCGCGATCAATGCGGCTTCGGCCGCCTGCCGCCACAGCGCGATGGCCTGCCCGTCGCCGGCATCCTCGCTGGCGATGCCGGCCGCTTCATAGCTTTTGAGCGCCGCATCATGATGGCGGGCGTGCATCTGCGCCACCGCCAGACAATGCCGCGCCGCCACCGAATTGCCGCCTTCCAGCCGCCACGCATAGGCCATCTCCAGCGCCCGGCGCGGATCCTTGGCGCCCATTTCGATACAGGCGGCATAGCGGGTGGGATCAGACGGCGCGGCCAGTGCGGGCGCGGCACATATCAACAGCAGCAGCAGGCGCTTCACGACAATTCCCCGGTGGCGGCAATCAGCGCGGCAATATCGGCGTCGCGCGACAGCCGATGATCGCCATCCTTGATGAGCCGCACCTGAACATCATCGCCCGTGATCCGCGCCGCAATATCCAGCGCCAGCCGCCACGGCACCGCATCATCGCGCTGCCCGTGCAGCAGCCGCACCGGGGCGGTGATGGCAATCTGCCCATCCAGCAGCAGCCGCGCCGGCGCATCGGTGATGAAGGCCGCCGAATAACGATAAGGCTGGGCGCCATAGGCCGATGGCCGGGTGAAAAACCCTTGGGCTTCAAGCTGCCGGCGCTCGGCCTCGCCGATCTTCAGGCCCCAGGTGGTGAAATCCGGCGCGGCCGCGATGCCGATCAGCCCGGCCAGCCGTTCGCCCAGCGCCATCCCGGCCAGCAGCGCGATCCAGCCGCCCATCGACGATCCCACCAGCAGCACCTGCCCCCGCGGCCACACATGCCCCAACAGCGCCAGCACATCCAGCGTCCAGCGGCCGATGCTGCCGTCCAGAAAATCGCCGCCGCTGGCCCCGCAGCCGCTGTAATCCAGCCGCAGGCACGCCTGCCCGCGCGCGCGGGCATGATCGGCCAGCGCCTCGGCCTTGGTGCCGGTCATGTCGCTCATGTAACCGGGCAGGAACAGGATCAGCGGGCCGGTGCCGGGCGTGAAGCGATAGGCCAGGCTGATACCGGCGTGCACGAATTGCTGCGGACTGTTCATGACCGCGCTTTAGGGCAGGCGGTCGCCGCCGCAAAGCCGCAGCAGAGGTTCAGCGCGCAATCGCCCGCGTATAAAGATGCCAGGTGGCATAGCCCAGCACCGGCAGCGCCACCACCAGCCCGACCAGCAGCGGCAGCGCCGCCACTGCCAGGATGGCCGCCACCATCACGCCCCACTGGATCATCGTCGCCGGGCTGCGCCGGAAGACGGCGAGCGAGCTTTTCACGGCGGTGACCGGCCCGCTGCCCTTGTCGACCGCCATCGGAAAGCTGAACGCCGCCAGCGCCAGCGTGACGACGGCAAAGCCGGCACCCACCAGATTGCCGATCAGGATCATGGTCAGCCCTTCGCTGGTGCTGAACAGGGCAGCGGCGAAATCGGCCGCCGTCTCCAGCGGGAGCCGGCCCAGCGTGGCATTGAAGATGGCGCGGGCGGCCCCCAGCCACAGCACGAACATCCCCGCCAGCAGCAGCGCCAGATAGAGCAGCGGCAATCGCGAACGACCCTTCATCGGATCGAAGAAATGCGTCCAGCCGGCATCCTCCCCGGTTTCGCGGCGGCGCGCCAGTTCATAAAAGCCGGCCGCAGCAATCGGACCCAGCAGCGCGAACCCGCCAATGACCGGGAAGATCAAGGCAAAGAGATTGGCGTTGATCGCAAAGTAAGCCATCAGCAGGCCGGCAATGGGATAGATGACCGGCAGAATGAGCAGATCGCCGCGCTTGTCCTTGAAATCTTCCCACCCGCGGCCCAGCGCCCAGTAGAGATCCTGGGCGGACAGGGGACGCACCAACGCTGTTGCATTTGATACGGCCATAACGACCATGACAACCTCCCGAAGTCACCGTGAAGGGTGGCACAGATTAGCCCAGATTTGCCAAACCGCCTAATCCGCTGCCGCCATCAGATGGTTGACTTCGCCGGCAGGGAACGACAGGTGAGCGGCTGCCGCCCGCCGGCAACCCTTCGCCCCGACAAAAGACGCGAGACCATGTCTGACCTCATCACCCTCACGCTTCCCGATGGTTCCGAGCGCCGCGTGGCGCGCGGCACCACTGGCGGCGATGTGGCGGCAGCGATTGGCCCGGGGCTGGCCAAGGCGGCGCTGGCAGCGAAGCTTGATGGCGAGCTGGTCGATCTGTCGCGGCCGATCGAAGCCGATGCGCGCCTCGCGCTGATCACTGCGCGCGATGAAGCCGATGCGCTGGAGCTGGCGCGGCATGATTATGCCCATGTGCTGGCCGAAGCGGTGCAGCAGCTGTTTCCCGGCACGCAGATCACCTTTGGGCCGTCAACGGACGATGGGTTCTATTACGACGTCGCAGCCCCCGCATCGCGCGGGCCGTTCACCGAAGATGATCTGCCCGCCATCGAAGAGGCGATGCGCGCCATCATCCGCGCCGACAAGCCGCTGAAGCGCGAAGTGTGGAGCCGGCAGGCGCTGATCGACCGCTGGCAGGCCGCCGGGGAGGCGTTCAAGGCCGAATGGGCGGCGCAGCTGCCGGAAGGCGAAGAACTGTCGGTCTATTGGTCAGGCAGCGACTGGATGGACATGTGCCGCGGGCCGCATCTGCCCTCCACTGGCAAGCTCGACCCACAGGCCTTCAAGCTGACCCGCGTTTCGGGCGCCTATTGGCGCGGCGACC
This sequence comes from Sandarakinorhabdus sp., assembly GCA_036835345.1. Taxonomy (GTDB): domain Bacteria; phylum Pseudomonadota; class Alphaproteobacteria; order Sphingomonadales; family Sphingomonadaceae; genus Sandarakinorhabdus. The sequence goes on from DAITMD010000003.1 coordinate 23,743, forward strand.
AGAAAAACGCCATGCTCAGCCGTATCTATGGCACCGGCTGGCTGAACAAAAAGCAGCTGGACGCACATCTGACGCGGCTTGAAGAGGCTGCCAAGCGCGACCACCGGAAGCTGGGCCGCGAGCTTGATCTGTTTCATTTTCAGGAGAATGCGCCGGGCGCTGTGTTCTGGCACCCCAATGGCTGGCGGCTCTTTCAGGGGCTGATTTCCTATATGCGGCGCCGGCAGGAGACGGCCGGCTATGTCGAGGTGAACACCCCTGATGTGATGGACCGGAGCCTGTGGGAAACCTCCGGACATTGGTTCAACTATCATGAGCATATGTTCACGACGACGACGGAAGATGAGCGCGTGTTTGCACTCAAGCCTATGAATTGTCCGGGTGGTGTGTCGCTGTTTGCGCACGGGTTGAGAAGCTATCGTGACTTGCCGCTGCGCATGGCAGAGTTTGGCAAGGTGCACCGCTATGAGCCGTCGGGTGCCTTGCACGGGCTGTTGCGCGTGCGGCATTTCACTCAGGATGACGCGCATATCTTTTGTACGCCCGACCAACTTGAGGACGAGTGCCGGGATGTGATTTCGCTGGTCCACGATATCTATCGGGAATTTGGATTTGAGGACATTGCCATCAAGCTGTCGACACGTCCGGACAACAGGATGGGCGATGACAGCGTGTGGGACCGGCTGGAAGGCGCACTTATCAACACGTTGGATGCCATGGGCCTGTCTTACCGGATCAATCCGGGTGAAGGGGCATTTTATGGCCCCAAGCTGGAGTTTGTGCTGCGTGATGCCATTGGCCGTGACTGGCAGTGCGGCACCTTGCAGGTGGACATGAATCTGCCGGAAGCCTTTGATATTGGGTATGTTGGCGAAGATGGCGCACGACATCGCCCGGTCATGCTGCACCGCGCTTTGTTCGGCTCTCTGGAGCGATTCACCGGCATCTTGATTGAGCATTATGCCGGGCGCTTCCCCACATGGCTGGCGCCGGTTCAGGCGGTGGTGGCCACCATTGTGTCCGATGCCGATGCCTATGCCGATGATGTGGCTGCACAGCTGCGCGCCGCCGGCATTCGCGTTGAAACCGATCTGCGCAACGAGAAGATCAACCTGAAGGTGCGGGAACACAGCCTGCAGAAGGCGCCCTACATGCTGGTGGTCGGCCGGCGCGAGGCCGATGAAGGCACCGTTGCCCTGCGCAACCTGAAGGGCGGTGAGCAGAAGGTGATGCCGCTGGCGGAAGCCATCGCCCTGATCCGCGCCGATGCCATGCCGCCCGATCTGAAGCACTGACCATCGCGGCTGCGCCAATTGCACCCTTGGCGCTTGCCGGCAGTGGCAGCTATGGATGATGAAAGCTGCTTTGGCTTGGAATGGGGAGACTGATAATGCTGCGTGCCGTACTTGCTGGCGCAATCGCCACTGCCGTGATCCTGCCGACTGCCGTGATTGCCGGCCCCATCGAGGAACGCCAGACCATCATGAAGGGCAATGGCCGCGACACCA
>DAITMD010000004.1:0-4683 GCA_036835345.1 Sandarakinorhabdus sp.
ATTCGCTGGCCGCCCATGGCAAGCCGATCCTCGTATCTGAATTCGGCGCCGATGCGCTGCCAGGCGCGCACGCCAGCCACGATCAGCTGTTCACCGAGGAATATCAAGCCGAATTCATCCGGCGGTACTGGCAGGTGATTGCCGCCCACCCGGCGACGATCGGCGGCCATGTGTGGACCCTGGCGGATTTTCGCACCGCCCAGCACAGCCGCCGCGTGGTGATGAATCTGAAGGGCGTGTTCACCCGTGATCGCTCGCCCAAGCGCGCTGCCTTTGTGCTGCGCGACCTGTGGGGCGGCACATGACGCGCGCGCCGGGACTGGGCTGGGCGGTGGGCGATTTCGGCTTCAACATCTATTGGCAGGCGCTCAACCTGCTGATGATGCCGTTTTACACCGACGTGCTGGGGCTTGCCCCGGTGCTGGCCGGCCTGGTGTTTCTGGTCGCCAGCCTGTGGGATGGATTTGCCGATTCCGTGATTGGCGCCGTGGCCGATCGCACGCGCTCGCGGCACGGCAGCTACCGGCCCTATCTGCTGTATGGCAGCCCGTTCATCGCTGTGGCCTTTGCCGGTGCTTTTGCCACGCCGGTGCTGCCGATGGGCGGCCTGTTCGTGTGGGCGCTGGGCAGCCAGTTGCTGCTGCGCACGGCCTATTCGCTGGTGCAGATCCCCTACAGCTCGCTGTCGGCGCGCATCAGCCTCGATCCGGATGAGCGGGCGGGCATGGCCGGGCTGCGGCTGGTGTTTGCCATGCTGGGCGGCATTGTCGTCACCTTTCTGATGCCGCTGGTGGTGGACAGGCTGAGCCTTTATCTGGGCGATGGCCGGGTCTATCTGGCGGCCGCGGCCCTGTGCGGGCTGGTCTCGCTGCCGGCCTTCTGGCTGTGCTTTCGCCACACCAGCGAGCCGACGCAACTGGTATCGGCCAACCCGGCGGGGTTCCACTGGCGGGCGGTTGGAGAAGATATCGCCAGCATCGTGGCGATTGCGCGCCGGAACGAGCCGCTGCGGCGCGTGCTGGCGGTGATGATCATCGCCAGCCTGGCCTTTACCATGACCAACAAATGCCTGACCTATCATGTCAATCACTGGCTGGGCCGGCCTGATCTGCGTGTCGCGCTGGTGCCGTTTGCGCTGTTCGTCAATCTGCTGTTCTGCCCGGTCTGGGCGCGCGTGGCGCAGCGCACCAGCAAGCGCACCGCCTGGCTGATCGGCAGCCTGGTGTCGGTGATTGGCTATATCGCCTTCTGGCTGGTGCCCACCCGCGATCCGCTGCTGTCGGCCGGGCTGATCGCGGTGATTTCGGCGGGCAACGCCGCGTTCATCACGCTGGTGTGGGCGATGCTGCCCGACACGGTGGAGGTGACCGAGTGGCAGACCGGCCAGCGCCATGATGCCAAATTGTTCGGGGTGGCCAGTTTCGCCAAGCAACTGGCGCTGGGGCTGAATGGCGCGCTGCTGGGCGGGCTGCTGGCGGCGGTTGGCTATGCCGAAAAGGCGACCACGCAGTCGGATCAGGCCATCGCCGGCGTGCGGGCGATCATGACCTTTGTGCCGCTGGCCGGCGTGCTGCTGGCCGCGGCGGTGATGGCGGGTTATCGGCTGGATCAGGCCGAACATGCCCGGGTGCGCGCAGCCGTGGCGGCGCGTATGGCGGCGGGAGGAGCAGACAATGCGCAGGCGTGACATGCTGGGATTGGCGTTTGCCGCACCGGGGCTGCTGGCCACGCCGGCCATGGCCGCTGCCGACAACAGGCTGCGCGCCGAGCGACGGCAGGTGAAAATCGCCGATGTCGAGGCTTTTGCCGTCAAGGGCGCAGTGTTCGTGAAGGTGACGGCCGATGACGGGAGCGCCGGCTGGGGCGAGGCCGGTCACAGCGGCGCGCCGCTGGTGGCGCGGCTGGTGCGCAGTGAACTGAAATCGCTGTGCGTGGGCCAGGACGTGTTCGATATCGATCCACTGTGGGCCAGGATGTACAACGAGGTGGACGAGCTTGGCCCCGGCGGTCTGGCCAGCCAGGCCATTGCCGGGGTGGATTGTGCCCTTTGGGATTTGCGCGGGCGGCTGCTGGGCCAGCCGGTGTGGGCGCTGCTGGGCGGCAAGTTTCGCAGCCAGATCCCGCTGTATGGCTCGTTCAGCCGCGATGCCGGCGATGGCCGTTATCTGACGCCCGAACAATGCGGGGAGCGGGCGCAGGCCTTGGTGGCCGAAGGCTTCAAGGCGATAAAGGTGCGGCTGGCCATCCGCGAGGAAAATGCCGACCCTGATCCCGATCCGGCGCTGCCGGTGGTGGCCGCCGTGCGCAAGGCCATCGGGCCGGATATGCCGCTCTATGTCGATGCCAACAACGGTTACCGGCCGCAGCGCGCCATCCAGATTGGCCGGCGACTGGCCGGCGATTTTGGCGTGAGCGTGTTCGAGGAGCCGGTGGCGGCCAATCAATATGCCTCGCTGGCGCGGGTGGTGGCGGCGCTGGAGATCGAAGTGGCCGCCGGCGAACATGAGTATACGCGCTGGGCGTTTCGTGACCTGATTGTGCAGGCGCGTCCGGCGGTGCTCAATCCCGATGTGTCGAAACTGGCCGGCCTGACCGATGCGCGCAAGGTCGCCGCGCTGGCCGAGGTGTTTGATGTGGCGATTTCGGTGCACAACGCCCGGCCCACGCTATTGACGGCGGCGCACGCACATTTCGTTGCCGGCTGCGCCACCGCCAGCCGGCCGCAGGAACATCCCGGCAGCCGGCGATTGACCGAGCTGTGGCGTTATTTCGAGAACCGGCTGGAGGCCCGCAATGGCGTGCTGACGGTGCCCGACACGCCGGGGCTGGGCCTGATCGTCAACGAAGCCGCAGTGCGCCGCGACGCCCGCTGAAGTTCGCCAGTATCAGGGCCAATATCAGGGAGTTGCCGACATCGGGCCAGGGTTGCGCTGCACGGTGGAGGGGCTGTCCCGCAGCAGCAGCGGCGGCAGCGCCGGGCCTTCGCTGTGCACCGACAGGCCCGCCACATCGGCATCGGCCACGCCCACCAGCGCCAGGGCGTGGCGGAGTTCGCCGGTGTTGCCATTGCGCACCGACAGATCGTGCAGCCGCACAGCCACTGCATGGCCGATGGTGACCGAGGCCGGCACCGATGCCAGATCGGCGGTGCTGCCCGTAAGTGGCACAAAGGCATTGCCGCGCGGCTTGCTGCGGCCGGCAAAGCGTTCGGATTTCGCAGCGGTGGCAAAGCGCACTCGGCTGAGCACAAGATCGCGGATCGGGGATTCGGGCTGGCCGGCAATCAGGATGTTGCCGGGGCTGCGAATGTCGATATCCTCGAAACGCAGCCCTTCGATGCGGCCCAGCGGCCGGCCGGCGCGGCGGCGATCGATATCGACATAGATCGCCATCTGGCGCAGCCCGCGCCCGCCGTTTTCGATGCTGATGCCGCGAAACCGGTTGTTGGCATACAGGCCGCCGTCCATCTGGAACAGGGCAATGCCGAACCGGCTGGCACGGATAGTGATATTGGCAAACAGGCTGTTTTCCACGCCCTTGAAGCCGGCGGTGCCGAACTTGATGGCGGCATCGTCGCTTTTCAGTACGCTGTCGGTGACCACCAGATTGTCCACCACCCGATCATAGCTTTTCACCACGATGGCATCATCGCCCGTGTCGATATCGGCACCGCGGATGAAGGCGTTGCTGGTGTCGCGGATCTGAATGCCATCGGTGTTGGGGCTGCGCGGATCATTGCGGATGGTCACATCGATGGCCCGCACTTCGCTGCTGCGATAAAAGCGGATCGAATAGGCCGGCGCATCCACCAGCCGCAGGCCGCGCACTGTGACATTGTGGGCATCCACAATTTCGATCATCTGCTGAGGGCGGGGCGTTGTGGGGCGCGGGATGTTGAGATTATAGAAATCCTTGTTCCAGAACAGCGGACCCTGGCCATCCAGCGTGCCAGGCCCTTCGATCACCAGATTGCGCACGTTGCCGGCATAGAGGATCGCCTGATAACGATCATAGGCATCATCGGCCTGCACCGTGCCGGATTTCACCTTCGCATCGGCGCGCATCGGATAGGCCGCCATATCGGGGATGGCGGCCAGCACGGCACCGGGCGCCAGGCTGAACACCATGTCGGATCCCAGCGTAAGCCCGCCGATCAGGAACCGGCCGCCGGGCACCACAACGGTGCCGCCGCGCCCGGCGCAGGCGTCGATGGCCTTCTGGATGGCAGCGGTATCGGGCCGATCATCGCCCGGCCTAGCGCCATAGCGGGTGACATCGCAGGTGAGCGCCGCGGCCGGCGCTGCCACCAGCAGCGGGAACAGGGTGAGCAGGCGCATCATCATCGTCCTCAGGCCGCGTTGAGGCGGCGGCCGCGCACAAAGATATCGGGATCATAGCTTGCGCCAAAACCCGGGCCATCGGGCAGTGACAGCATGCCGTTCACGGGCTCGATCCGGGGGCTGTGGCCAAACGCCAGCGCGCGCGGCCGGCCGCGATATTCCTGCAGGCCGTGCAGGTTGGGAATATGGCAGGCAAAATGCAGCAACTCCACGGTTTCCACCCCGTTGCGGGGATAATGCGGTGCCACGCCCACGCCGGCCGCCGCCGCCATTCGGGCGACGCGAAGCGTGCGCGCCATGCCGCCATTGTACATGAAATCGGGCTGCAACACGTGCAGCGTGC
>DAITMD010000004.1:4783-12176 GCA_036835345.1 Sandarakinorhabdus sp.
AAGCTGCGCCGCGCCAGCGCCACCAGCGCCTCCTGCCGGCCCGGGCTGGCATCGGCGTTGCGGCTCATCCGGCCACCCACCTTGATCTTGATGCCGCGCGCCCCGGTTTTCGCAATCGCCTCGGCCAGCCATGCCACTTCCGCCTCGGGGCTGGTGCCTCGATTGAGGCTGGACAGATAGATCGGAACCTGCCGGCGCCGCACCGGCCCCATGAAATCGATGCACGGTCGTCCCGCTGCCTTGCCGACCATGTCCCAGATGGCCAGTTCCACATGCCCGATCGCCGTCAGCAGCGCGAGGCCGGCAAATTTGTATTCCCGCACCAGAATGCGATCGACCAGCAGTTCGATATCGCGTGCATCCTTGCCGCGCAGTTGCGGCAGCACGATGGTATCGAGCAGGCTGATCACCTCCTCCATGCGGCTGTTGGCCTTCACGACGCCTTGCGCGCCGCCGCGGCCGCGCACGCGAACGAACTGATCTTCTGCGGAAAGGGCCACCACGTCCACCGCCTCGATTGGCAGCGGCTCTGGCAGGAAGCCACGAAAATCGACCATGGCCGGCAGCGGCCCGAATGCCAGTTTCCCGTCTGGTCCCGGCGCAGAGACAAGATTGCCGGTCGCCGCAGCTGTGGTGGCCGTTCCGGCAAGACCGGCCAGCAGGGCACGTCGGCTCAGCGGAACGATTGTAGGCGTATTCAAGCCGCGTATCCCCATCGTCTCTGGCTCTGCGCAACGCTGTTGGCGACCGGCGCCGCCATGCTGTCGCAAACCGCGCTGGTAAGGTCAATGCCGATCCATCTCTATCAACAGGTCGGACACCTGAAAAAAATTGGTAATACATATTTTGACAAGGCGTGCAGGGCAATGTAACAAACTGGTCAAATGACCGGCAAAGTCGGGATATTCTTGGGGGTCGTTGATGGCTGGATATCGGATGTCGATTGGTGCCTCGCTGCTTGCGAGCGCAGTGTGTTTGCCGGGCGCGGCTCAGGCGCAGCAGGCGCTGGCGGGCAGCGCGGTGGAAGCCGGCGAAATCGTCGTGACGGGGGTGCGCGGCACGCTGCAGAAGAATCTCGATCTGGAGAAACAGTCGGCGTCGGTGGTGAGCGTCATTACGGCTGACGATATTGGTCAGTTTGCCGATCAGAACATCGCCGAATCCCTGCAGCGCGTGGCCGGCGTGACAATCGGGCGCTTCCAGGGCGAAGGGCGCAACATCCGGGTGCGCGGCCTGTCGGACGATTTCAACCAGGTGACGCTGAATGGCGCGCAGGTGGGCTCTTCCAACAGCGATGGCGGGCGTTCGGTGGCGCTCGACGTGATTTCGTCGGAACTTCTGTCGAGTGTCCGCGTTTCCAAGGCGCTGACCCCCAATCAGGATCATGATTCGCTGGGCGCGCTGGTGGAGCTTCGCACCCTGTCTGCATTCGATCGGCCAACATCGAGTGCGCGCCTGCGCGCCGAAGGCAGTTACAACGAAACTGGCCGCGCCTGGAGCCCCAAGATCGCGGGCGACATTACGTACCGATCATCCGACGACAAATTCGGCGCTGCCTTCGCCTTCAACTATTTCGATCGTGAAGTGCAGAATGATCAATTGCGCAACGATGTGCAGCCGCCGTTTGCCAATGTGTTTCTGCGCCCCGGCAATGTGTTCCAGATCAATCCCGGCACCCCGCCGGCCGATGGGGCGCGGTTTCTGCGTCCGCAAGAGGCCGATCAACGCGTGCAGATCGGCTTTCGCGAGCGGCTGGGCGGCACGCTCACCCTTGATTACCGGCCTAGCGAGGATCACAAATTCTACGTCAGCATGATCGGTGCCCGGCTCGTCGATGAAGACATCAGGGTGCAGCAGGAAGTCGAGTTCCGCAGAGCCAGCCGGGTGCAGGACCAGGTGGCCATAGGCCCGCTGACCGGCAGCAATCGCCGGACCGATTTCGACAAGCAGATTTTCTTCCAGACCTCGACCGATCGGGTGCTGGCGTTCAACGCCGGCGGCGAAAATCGCTTTGGTGACTGGAAACTGGCCTATCGGCTGGATTATTCGCACAGCCTGTTCAATCTGCCCAACGCCGTGCGCAGCCGCTATCGCGAGCGTGACATCGGTTCCAGCTATGTGGCCGGGATCGACTCGGTGGATATCGTGCTCAATCCGGTTGGCAGCAGTGATCCGTTCAATGCCAGCCTGTTCAACTTTGATAGCCTGCTGCGGGTCGATGAGCGGCGGACTGACGAGATCCTCACCTATGGTATTGATCTGGGCCGGGATTTTCAGATGTTCGGACGTAAGGCCACCTTTACTGTTGGCGTGAAGAACCGCAATCGCGAAAAGGTTATCCGGCGCGGCGAAATCAGTGTCGATCCCAGCGTGGCAGCGCTGCGCAACCAACTGGTGGCAGCCGGCATTGCCACCAACCTGGGCCAGCTGGAGCGGTTTGTGCCGCGCAACAGCTTCTCTTCGTTTGGCGAGTTCCCGCTGATCGATGTGGCGCGGCGTGAGGCCTATGCGGCGTCGGAACTGCTGGGCCTGTCGTCTGAAAATGCCGGGCGGGTCGATTTCGACAGTTCCGAAGACGTGTTGGCCGGTTATGCCATGCTGGAAGCCGAACTGGCCGACGGGCTTTCGATGGTGGGGGGCGTGCGCGTTGAACGCACACGTGCATCCAACGCCGGCACGCTCACCACGCGCGAAGCGCTGGATGGCACCACCATCGTCAACACCAGCACGCCCATTGCCGGCATCGGCCGCAGCTACACCCGCGCCCTGCCCAGCATCCACCTGCGCTATGAGCCAAGCCCGGATTTCGTGGCGCGGCTGGTGCTGGCGCGCAACCAGGTGAGGCCCACCTTCGGCGATCAGCGCGCCCTGCAGGAAATCAGCGTCGATCGCGAAACCATTGGTGGCCAGATCGTCACTTTTGCGCGCACACTTGACGGCGGCAACCCGGCGCTCAGCCCGCTGATCGCCGACGGTGTCGACGTCACGCTGGGTTACTATGGCGCAAAGGATACGGTGCTGACCGCGGTTGCCTTCTACAAGGCGCTCAAGAACCCCTTTGTCTCTGCAACGTTCAATGGCGCAGACGTGGCCGCCACTGGTCAGCCGGTGTTTGATCCTGCCACGGGCGAGGGTTTCACGACCGTGATCGCCACTGGCAATGCCGGCTCTGGCGAGCTTTACGGCGTCGAACTGGGTTTCAATCACTTTTTCCGCTGGGCGCCCAAGCCGCTTGACGGATTGTTCATTTCGGCCAACGCCACCTTTGCCGGCGGGTCGATCCGTTCCGAATTTGTGCGCGGCAACGCGGCGCTGGCGCTGCCCAGCCAGCCGCGGCGATCGGGTAATATTTCGGTCGGTTATGAAGACAAGCTCTTCACTCTGCGCTGGTCGGCCAACTATGTCGGCGGTTCCCTGCGCACGGTTGATGCCGGCAATCCGGAACTGGACACGCTGCGGGCCGAATTCTTCAGCATGGACGTGAACTTGCGGGTGAACATCACCAACTGGCTGCAATTCTATGCCGATGGTATCAACCTCAACCGGGCGACGGAGACCCGCTATTATCGCGGCGATGCCAACGGGCCGCTGTATGAACGCAATGACAACTTCGGGCGCACGTTCCAGGTCGGCGTGACGAGCCGCTTCAACTTCTGAGATCTGTCAACGCCGCGCCCCACCTGCATGCGATTGCAGGTGGGGGCTCGGCATGGCTGCGCTGATCAACGCGCGAAGCATCAATGCAAGGGCAGGGCCGACCAGCCTCGCCATCAGCGTTTCTTCACAAACTCCGCCCGCAGCACGAGGCCCTTGATACCCTCAAATCGGCAGTCAATTTCCTGGGCGTCATCGGTGAGCCGGATCGATCTGATCAGGGTCCCACGCCGCAACGTCTGGCCGGCGCCCTTCACCTCCAGGTCCTTGATCAGCGTCACCTGATCGCCATCGGCAAGCAGATTGCCGACCGCGTCGCGCACCTCGATCCGGCTGGCTGCTGCTGCACGCTCCGCCAGCTGCGATGCCGGCAACCACTCACCGCTCTCGTCGTCATACACATAATCGTCGTCGCTCATGATGCACCCCTATCAGGCCTCTTGCTGCAACAGGTCGCTCGCCAGCACGAGCGCCCGATCATAAGCGGCAGCGTGGCGCACCGCTGTCGACGCAGACCCCAGGCCGGCAGAATCCAGCATCGCCATTGGCTGTGTCTGTACGCCCGACATGATCACCCGCGTACCGGCGCGGTGCGCCTGGTCCACGAAGCTTTCCAGTGCCGCCAGTCCGCTGGCATCAAGCAGCGGAACCAGGCGAAGGCGCAGGATGATGACGCGCGGCGGCTGGCCAACGCGGCGCAGTGTGTCGAGCAGATCGCTGGCCACCCCGAAGAACAAGGGCCCGGCGATGCGGAACACCTCCACGCCGGCGGGCAGGGCGGCGCGCTGAGCCATGTTTTCGGCGTCGCGGTCGTCATCGATGCTGCCCCCGCTGTCGATCTCGACGGCCCCGGCCATGCGGGCCATGAACATCAATGACGCCAATGTCACCCCAACGCCGATCGCGACCGTCAGATCTATCAGCACGGTCAGCCCGAAGGTGAGCAGCAGCACCAGCCTGTCCCCGCCCGGCACCTTCAACAGGGCGATGAAACGCTCATGCTCGCTCATCCCCCAGGCGACCGTGAACAGGATGGCCGCCAGCGCCGCCATCGGCACAAAGCCCATCAGATCGGTGCCAAACAGGCTGAACAACAGCACAAAGGCGGCGTGCAGCATGCCCGCCACCGGAGTTTTCGCACCGGCACGGATGTTGGTGGCGGTGCGGGCGATGGCGCCGGTGGCCGGCAGCCCGCCGAACAAGGCGGAGGCCAGATTGGCGACACCCTGGCCGATCAGTTCCTGATTGGGCCGATGCCGTGTGCCGGCCATGCCATCGGCCACCACCGCCGAAAGCAGCGCCTCGATGCCGGCCAGAAAGGCAATGGTGAATGCCGATGGCAGCACGGCCTGCACCTTTGCAAACGACAGTTCGGGCAGGGACGGCATCGGCAGCCCCGGCGGAATGTCTGGAAAGCGCGAACCGATGGTATCGACCGGCAGACCCAGCAGCGAAACCGTAGCGGCGCTGGCCACAACGGCAATCAGGAAACCCGGCAGTTTCGGAGCGGCGCGGCGCAATGCCAAAATCAGCACCAGAGCCGAGCCGCCAACAGCCAGCGTCGGCCAGTTGATGCTGCCCATGGCGGCGGCATAGGCCTGCCATTTGGGCAAAAACTCTGCTGGCACCTGTGCCATCTGCAAGCCAAGAAAATCCTTTACCTGGCTGGTGGCGATGATCACAGCGATGCCGGCGGTGAACCCCGTCACCACCGGATGCGGAATATATTTGATCAACTGGCCCAGCTTCAGCATGCCGGCCGCGATCAGGATGGCTCCTGCCAGCAGCGTGGCGATCAGCAGCCCGTCATAGCCGTGGGCGGCAATAACGTTGAAGATGACGACCACGAATGCGCCGGTGGGGCCGCCCACCTGCAACCGCGATCCGCCCAGCGCCGAGATCAGCAAGCCGGCGACCACGGCCGTCACCAGCCCCTTGTCGGGCGTGGCACCACTGGCGATGCCAAGCGCCATGGCGAGAGGCAGAGCGACGATGGCGACGGTGAAGCCCGCCAGAATGTCGGCCTTCAAATGGGCGGCGGAATAGCCTTCACGCCAGACCGTCACCAGCTTGGGTGTGAACGCCGACATCACATGTTCAAACGGGCGTCGCTTGCGGCGGCGGAGCGCGGCTTCAAGCGCCGAACAGCGGGCTCCATCAGTCGCACCCCGCGACCGCTGCCGGTGCTGGGCGCATTCTCGCCGATCAGTTCGATGCCATCGGCTTCCAGCGCAGCAATCACCTTGACCAGCGTATCGACGATGCCGCGCACCTGCCCATCAGAGGATTCCATGCGCTGGATGGTGGGCAACGACAGGCCGGCGCGTTGCGCCAGCTCCCGCTGATCGATGCCCAGCAGGGCACGGGCCGCCCGCAGTTGCTGCGAGGTGATCATATCAACTCCATGATATACGAAACATCATAAAAGCTGTTTATCATTCAAGATGTATGCTGTATATATCTATAATTATGCACCAGAATCAAGCGCCCGCAATGTCTCGCTTTCGTAATGCCTAATTTCATGACCAGTCCATTCGACCGGCCGGTTCCCGTCTTGCCGGTCACCGAGCGCCGGCCTGTGATACTGCCGAAGTCGCTGGGGCAGGCCCTGCTGCGCGGGGGACGCAGTCGCTGCCCGCGCTGCGGCCAGTTCCGGCTGTTCCGGGCCTTCCTGAAGCCGATCGATCGGTGTGGGCGCTGCGATCAGGACTGGACGCATCAGCGAGCGGACGATTTTCCGGCCTATGTGTCGTTGTTCATCACTGGCCACATGATGGCACCCATCGCCGTCCATCTGGCGCGAGACCAGAGCATTTCTGTTGCCACCGGAATGGCCATTGTCCTGCCGCTGGCGCTGCTACTGGCGGTGGCGGTGCTGCAGCCGGCCAAAGGGGCCATCATTGCGGTGCAATGGTGGATGGGGATGCACGGGTTTCAGCGAGACAGCGCTGGAGCCGAGGTCGGAGACGATTCACCATAGTGAAGATGCTGTTGCCCCGGTCACGGCGGCGCTTCTGGAACAGGCTGCAATCGCCTGCAGTCATGTCAAACGGAACCATCTTCCGGCCGGCCTCAGCCCACCAGATTGACCTGCGACCCGGCCGGATCAGCAGGGTCTTCAAGGTCACCGGTTGTCAGGCGGCGTCACAGCGCTCCCACGCCAGCGCGCCGGTATAACGCCATGCCATATGGCCCGCGTCATCCAGCGCGAACAGGTGCAGCCAGCGATTGTCGAACAGGTCGCGCACGCCGGGGTGGCGCGCCAATATGTCCGCAATGGCCTGGCGCGGGGCTTCGATCAGCACCGACAGGCGCAGCGGTTCGTGGGCCAGCGTGTCGCCATCATGCACGGATTGCCATGGCAGCCCGGTGCGCAGCAGGCCGCCATTGCCCTCCACCACGCCGATGCCGCCTACCACGTTGTGCAACAGCTTGTTGCCGGCCCCGAACATATCGGGCGCCACGGTGGAGCCATAATATTGCAGGCTGATCCAACTGGCGACGACCACCGGCGCCGTGAGGATCAATTCCAGCACGCCAAAGCCGGCATCACCCTGCCAGTCATAATCATGGAGGAAGGCGCGGCCTGACAGATCAAGCCCGGCGGTGCGGGTGCGCGGCGCCGCGATGAAGGCCTGGCATCCGGCCAGCGCCCATTCCGGGCGCAGTTCCGCCCAATCACGGGCGCGCGCTGCGATGGCACCTGCGCCCGCAGCGCGCGGTAGACGCAGCGCACGCT
>DAITMD010000004.1:12186-23854 GCA_036835345.1 Sandarakinorhabdus sp.
AACCCGCGCTCGAGAGCGTCGCCCACCAACGCGCTGCTCATCAACGCGATGCCGTGCCCCGCGATGGCCGCCTGCAGGACGAAGAGCTCCTCTTCGTAGCGCAGAAGCCTGACGCCCTGCCGCAGCGCGTCGCCGCTCGCCGCGAACCAGGCGTCCCAAGTGACGTTGGCCAGCAGCGGCCGCCGCCAGCCAGCGCCGGGCCTGTGCCAGCAAAGTGGCGTGTGCTGCCGATGGGTGATCGGCGGCATAGAGCGTCACATCGTCGGTTGTGGTATCGTGCAGCGCGCCGACGAACAGCGTGTCGTCCGGAATGGCAATGCCGCGCGCTGCCAGCCCGTCGCGCACGTCGCCATCGTTCAACAATCCGGCCAGCAGCCGGGCATTTACTTCGCCGGAATAGCCGCCACAGGCTCCGCAATGGAGAGCGCTGGCGTGCGGATTGTTGACGACATTGGCACCATGCCCGGCCAGCAGCACCAAAGGCGCAAATCCTTGCGTGAGCGACATGGCACCCAGAACGCTGGCGGCCGTGTTGATCCGGCTGTCCAGATCCAGCCTTTCGGCAAGCTGCGGCGCCGGATCCCCGGGCGGGGCATTGCGCCCCAGCCCCAGCCCGTCCCGCACCAGCTTGGCGGCGTAGATCGGTCCCGCTGCCTCCACAAAGGCGAAGGAGGAGATCGCGGCTTGTCTGAAGCGGCCCCAGGCGCGGTGGGCGCGGGCCGTGATCCGTGCCGACCGATCAGCCTGCTGATCCGCCGGCGTGGGCGCGCTGGCACAGGTGTACAGCCCCGGTGACGGCAAGACCGGCAGGCGCGCTTCCACGACATCGGACGCATAGCGGCGGTGGCCGATGCCCAGCCCGAAAAACCCGGCGAAGCCAAGCGTGCGGATGCCGGGATCAAGGCTTTCCAGCGCGCGGCGAAAAACCTCTGAACGCACATCGATGCAAAAGGCCATCTGCACTGCCGGCCGCCCCCGTGTGGCCGCAGCCGGCGGCGCGGCGGCAAGCTGCGCCTGCAGCCGGCGCTGGGCCGCCCGTTCGGCGGCCTCCTGCAGGATGGCATCAATGGCGTCGTCCGGCGTTGCCGTCGCCGGCTGTGCATAAGCAGCAATTGCGTGTTGCCAACTTGGGTCGATGGCTGCTCCATACCGGTGCAGCAGTGCGGCTTCGTAGGTCAGGCGGATGGCCAGAAGATCGGTAACAATGCTGTCGCTGCTGCCCGCCAGTTCTGCCTGCCAAAGGCGATAACGGGCGACCTGGGCCCATCCGCCAAGGCTGGTGAGCAGCCGGTGGAAATAGGGATCCAGTGCTGCTTCGGGCAGGCCCAGCCGGGCGACAGACTGCGCCAGCGCCGCCTCTGCCACGGCAGGTGCATCAGCCACCATTTGCGCGAACCCGGCAAGACCGGCGATTTCCAGCGTCAGATCGCGGCTGGCGACCGCCCGCCATGCGGCATAGGCCCCGGCCCCCTGCGGTGCCGCCCACAATGCCTGGCCGGCATCGAAATGGCATGCTGCAAAGTGGCTAATGCGATCGGTCACCAGCCCGGGCCAATCAATTGCCGCGGCATCGGCAGCAAGTTCGGCCAGCGTTGGCAGCGCGCGCGGCGGCGGCCGCTGCGCCTTGGCGGCCTGCACAACCTGGGCAGCATCGGACGGCCGCCCTGCCGGCGGCGCTGCATCAAAGGCGTCCTGTACATCGCCGGGACTGACGTCGCCCGAAGCCAGCCTTTGCGCATACCAGCTTCGCGGCATGGTAAGCGCGATGCCGGCGGCGCGGCGCAGGCGGGCAGCGGCGGCGGGCAGCGGCTCTCCGGTCTGGCCCAGGAAGGGGTTGACCGCCACGCTGGACGCCAGCGGCCACAGCGGCGGGATGGCGCGCACGGCGTGCTGGGCGGCGGCCTGAATGGTGGCAGTCGGCAAAGCGACGGCGGTCATCAACATGGCGGATGTCCTTTCAGTTCAGATCACGATGTCTTGTCGGTGCGCCAGCCGCCGAGCAGTCGGTCGATGGCAGCATTGGCGTACAGGCCATTGGCAAGATGGACGCGCAAACCGGCGGCGGCGGGGTGGGATGACCACAGCGGAAACAGCGCCTGCACCGCTGCCACCAGCCCGAAGCTGAGCACGGCGAGTGCCATCAGCGTCCATTCCAGCCGGCCTGGCGGCGGCGTTTGCGGCAACACGCCGGCGGTCAGCCATTCGGCCGCCGTCTGCAAAGCGAAATAACCGATGGCGGCCGCGCTGGCATAGGCAGCGGTCCTGCGGGTGAGCGGCTGCGGCGCGGCATCGGCCAGCCCCTGCGCGATCAGATAGGCCACGCCGAAGATCAATATGGCCCCTAGCGCCAGCGCCTGCGGGGATTTGTGATCGAACCCGAAGCCAAGGCCAAAGGCTGCGCCGATGCCGGCATAGATGGCCAGAGCGAACACAAAGGCGCGGCCCACGGCGGCGGCGGCGGGCACTGCCACCGGGCCGGGCCTGCGCAGCGCTGCAACCTGCTCCACCGCGCCGCCAGAGGCGAGGAAGGCATGCGCCTTGTAGAGCGAGTGGGCGATGATATGCAGCAGCGCCAACGGGAACAGCGCCAGCCCGCATTGCAGCATCATGAAGCCCATCTGCGCCACCGTGGACCACGCCAACGATGTCTTCACTGCCGGCTGGGTGAGCATCACCAGCGCGCCGAACAGCGCCGTGAAGCCGCCCACCATCGCCAGCACCGCCAGCACGCCTGGTGCCAGCAGCATCACGTCGGCAAAGCGGATCAGGAGGAAGCCACCGGCATTGACAACGCCGGCATGCAGCAGCGCCGAAACCGGGGTGGGCGCTTCCATCACTTCGGTCAGCCAGCCGTGGGTGGGAAACTGCGCCGATTTCAGCACGGCGGCCAGCGCCAGCAGGCCGGCGATCAGCAGCATCATCCATGACGGAGAAGCGCCCCGCGCAAGCGCGTTGATCGCGGCAATATCGGTGGTGCCGAACTGCTGCCAGATCAGGATGAAGCCCGCAGCCAGCGCAGCAGCACCCGTGGCGGAGAACAGGCGCTTCTTGGCCGCCGCGCGCTGCGCCGTGCGGCGTTCGGGATAGAAGATCAGCAGCCGGTGCAGCGCCGCGCTGGTGGCGATCCATGCTGCGGCCATCTGAACCAGATTGCCAGCCTGCACCAGCAGCAGCACGGCGGCCAGCGCCGCGCACAGCCAGCCAGTGAAGCGGCCCTGCCGATCCTCTCCGTCAAGATAGGTGCGGCTGTAGCGCACCACGATCCAGCCGACGAAGGCGACCAGGAGCAGCATCGCCGCGCTCACCGCATCAAGCCGCACCGACAGCCCGATGCCGCCCCAACCAATCAGGCCGCTGCTGCCGGGGCCGGCTGCAATCAGCAGCGCCAGTGACGCCAGTGCGATCAGCAGCGCGCCCAGAGCTGCGCCCTCTGCCAGCGCCGGCACCAGCGGCGGACGGCGGCCGCCGCGCGCAAATCCGCACAGGCTGGCGGGCAGCAGCAGGAGCGGTGCCAGCAGTGGCAACAGGTAGATCGACACGGCAAGTCCCCTTGATGGCGGCGTTGGGGAGCCCTGCTATCGCCTCGATACTCGATATGAAAATGCATTGTATATTCATAAACGTTCGATATTATCGAACAATATGGCGGCGTTGAACTACAACCATCTGCGCTATTTCTGGGCGGTTGCGCACGACGGGAACCTGACCCGGACGGCGGTTCGGCTGAACCTCACCCAGTCGGCGCTGTCGGTGCAGATCCGCCGGCTGGAGGAGCGGCTGGGCCATGCCCTGTTCGAACGGCGCGGACGGCGGTTGCACTTGACCGAAGCCGGGCAGATCGCGCTGGATCACGCCGATGCAATTTTTGCTGCCGGCGATGAACTGCTGGGCACGCTGCGCCAGACCGGGACGGTGCGGCAAGCGCTCAGGGTTGGAGCGCTGGCCACGCTGTCGCGCAATTTCCAGATGGAGTTTCTGCAGCCGCTGCTGGGCCGCACCGATATCGATCTGATCCTGCGATCCGGAAGCGCGGCGGAACTGCTGCGGGCGCTGGCGACGCTAAATCTTGATGTCGTGCTGCTGAACCAGGCGCCGCCGGGGGACGCGCTGACACCGTTGGTTACCCATCGCATTGCCGAGCGCGCCGTCAACCTGGTCGGTACCCCGGCCCGGCTGAACACGGCCGCCAGCCTGGCCGAACGCCTGCGCACGCATCCGATCATCCTGCCGACGCGCGACAACAGCGTGCGCAGCGGTTTCGATGCGCTGGCCGAACGGCTGGGCGTCAGGCCGCAGATCGTGGCCGAAGTGGAGGATATGGCGATGATGCGCCTGCTGGCGCGCGAAGATATCGGGCTGGCCGTGCTGCCGCCGATCGTGGTGAAAGACGAGATTGCAGCTGGCGTGCTGGTGGAAGGCGATGCGCTGCCAGGCATTGCCGAAACCTTCCACGCCGTTACCATGGCGCGGCGCTTTCCCAATCCGCTGGTGCGGCTGCTGCTGAAGCCGGGTGCGCCGAATTGAGTCGTTATTGCGGCTGCGGGTGCGGTAACAGTCTCGCCAGACTTTGAATGCAGGGGCAGGTTTTGGGCGACAATATTCGGGCGGTTCCGGCCGCTGATTTGGCTGTGCCGGCGCTGGCGAAATCCTTGAAGCGCCGGCATGTCACCATGATCACGCTGGGCGGCGTAATCGGCGCCGGGCTGTTCGTGGGCAGCAGTGCCGCCATCGCCGGCATCGGGCCGGCGGCGCTGGTCAGCTATGCGCTGGCTGGCGGTATCGTGCTGCTGGTGATGCGGGTGATAGCGGCACTGGCGGCGGCGCTGCCGCACACCGGGGCCTTCACTGAATTCTCGCGCGCCGGCATCGGCCGGTGGGCCGGCTTCACCGCCGGGTGGCTCTATTGGTATTTCTGGGCGATCGTCATCGGCATCGAAGCCATCGCTGGGGCGGCGATCATTGCCCAGTGGGTTGATCTTCCGGTGTGGCTGATCGGGCTGGTGGTGATGCTGCTGATGACTGGATCGAACCTGCTTTCCACCCGCAGTTTCGGCGAGTTCGAATTCTGGTTTTCCACCATCAAGGTGGTGGCAATCATCCTGTTCATCATGGTCTGCGCTGCCTTCGTGTTCGGGCCGGGCGCGGGCAGCGGCCTGGCGCTGCTCACGGCAGATGGCGGCTTTGCGCCGATGGGCTGGGGCGCGGTGCTGGCCGGGGTGACGGCGGTGATCTTTGCACTGGTGGGCGCCGAAATCGTCACCATGGCCGCTGCCGAGGCCGAGGATTCCGCCGACATGGTGGCGCGGATGGCCAGCACGCTGATTCTGCGCATCGGCATGTTCTATATCGGTGCGATTTTCCTGATCGTGTGCATCGTGCCGTGGCGCAGCGTGGTGCCGGGGCAGTCGCCGTTTGCGCAGGCGCTGGATATTGTCGGGGTGCCGGGCGCGGCGCTGGTCATGAATCTGGTGGTGCTTGTGGCGGTGCTGTCGTGCCTGAATTCGGCGATCTACGTGGCGTCGCGGGCGCTGTTCGCCTTGGCCGCCAATGGTGATGCGCCGCGCTGGTCGGTGGCGGTTGATCGGCGCGGGGTGCCGGCCCGGGCCATCCTGGCGTGCACGGCGGTGGGATTTGCCGCCGTGATGGCATCGGTGCTGTCGCCCGGCGGGATTTTCGCCTTTCTGGTCAATGCGTCGGGGGCGATCATCATCTTTGTCTATCTGCTCACCGTGGTCGCGGCGATCCGCATGGGCGTGGGCACCGGGCCGCTGCTGTTGTGGGGCCGCTATGTGGCGGTGGCGGCGATGCTGGCCGTGCTGCTGGCGATGGCGCGCACCCCCGATCTGGCGGTGCAGCTTTATGCCAGCCTGGGCTGCCTGGGCGTGGTGCTGGCGGCGGCGGCCATCACCCGCAAACGGGCATAGATCCAGCGCAATCGGCCCGCCCGCCCGCCGCTTATCGTGCGGCACCGGGTTGATAAATCGCACCTTTCCGGCGACAGTTGAGAGCAGGGGCGGAGGACAAGTGCATGGCCATCCTTGGGCAACCGGCATGAAATCGGTCCTGAACTTCAATCTGATGGTGCTCGCCGCAATTGCGGCAACGGCGGCCTATGAATGGTCGATGGTCGGCCCGGAAGCGACCTTCAGGATGATTGGCGGTCCGATGGCCACGTTCGCGCTTTCGGCTGCGGCGGCGTGTCTGTTGCTGGTGCGCCACTGGAGCCGGCAGAATGCCATCTATCTGCTGTCGGCAGCGCTGATCTTCATCAACGGCATGGCGCTGACCTGGGCGCCGCTGGTGATCGATGGCTTCACCAAATGGGGCGTGCTGAACTGGACCGGCAAGCTGCTCTGTTTCGGCTTCTGCCTGATGGTGCTGGTGATGATGCCAACCGATCTGCGCCGCGAAACCGGTGCGCTGCGGCTGTCGCGGCCGGAAAGCCGGCGCAGCGTCAACATCGCGCTGGCGATCTTTGCGGCGCTTGGCCTGGCGCTGGCGTTCAGCGGCGGCGGCGAACCGGGCGGCGTGGTGGAGGCGGCGCTGTTTCAGCTCACCATGCCCAGCCTGTCGGAAGAGCTGCTGTTTCGCGGCCTGCTGCTGGCGCTGTTTGCGCGGGTGGCGCCCAATGTCTGGCGCTGGGCCGGTGCGCCGGCGGGCTGGAGCCTGATTGCCACCAGCCTGTTGTTCGGGTCGGTCCACGGCTTTGTCTTCTCTGCCAGCGCCGGCTTCGTGTTTCAGCCTGTGCCGATCCTCGCCACCGGGGTGCTGGGCGCAGCGTTCGCGTGGCTGGCGCTGCGCAGCGGCTCGATCTGGCCGGCGGTGATCGCCCACAGCCTGCTCAATGCCACCGGGCCGGTGCTGCGCTGGTCCGGGCTGATCTAGGGCCACTGGATCGCCAGTATTTCCCACTGTTTCTCGCCGCCCGGCAGGCGCACGGCGCGCACATCGCCCACTTTCGCACCGCGCAGCGCCCTGGCAATGGGCGCGCTCCAGCCGATGCGGGCCTGGCCGGCATCCTGTTCATCATCGCCGACCAGCGTGAGCGTGCGCTGATTGTCCTCCTCGTCGGCGATGTCCACGGTGCAGCCGAACAGCACCCGGCTCCGCTCGGTCTGGCTGGCGGGATCGATCACCCGCGCGGCGGCCATGCGCCGGGCCAAATGCGCCAGTTCACGGTCAATCTCGCGCAGGCGCTTGCGGCCATAAAGATAGTCGCCATTCTCGCTGCGATCGCCATTGCCGGCGGCCCAGCGCACCACCTCCACGATTCGTGGCCGTTCGCCGTGCAGCAGATGATCGTATCGGGCGCGCAGCGCCGCCATGCCGGCCGGCGTGATGGGATTGCCGTCACTCACAGGTCCAGCGCGCCCTGCGCTGGCGGGGCAGCCGGTTTGCGCCGGCGCTCGGTGCTGGGCAGGCCGGCCCGGCGGCTGCCGTGACGGGCCACGATGAGGCGCGCCGGGCCGGCGTGCGCCGGATCGCGGCGGATGGCGGTGATCGCGGCCCTGGCCTCCCGCGCCGCCTGTTCGTGGTTCACCAGCGGCGCCGGATAGACTGCGGGTTCGCCCGCCAGCCAGGGTTCATGCACCAGCGGCGCCGGCAGATGCGCCAGCTCCGGCACCCAGCGGCGGATGAAGGCGCCGCTCGCATCCTGATCCAGCCCCTGTTTCACCGGGTTGTAGATGCGCGGGATGTTGGTGCCGGTGGTGCCCGATTGCATCTGCACCTGCGCCCAGTGGATGCCCGGCTCATAATCGGTGAAGCGCCGCGCCAGCACCGCGCCGCTCAACCGCCAATCCAGCCTGAGGTGATAGCTGGCCACCGCCATCACCATCGCCCGCATGCGAAAATTCAGCCAGCCGGTGGCCGTCAGGCTGCGCATGCAGGCATCCACGAACGGCCAGCCGGTGCGCCCCTCTGCCCACGCCGCCAGCCGCGCATCCTCATGATCGGGCAGGCCATCATATGCCGGGTGCAGGCAGCGCGCCTCCAGCCAGGGCGCGTCTTCCAGCTTCTGGATGAAGTGGCAGTGCCAGTGCAGCCGGCTGATGAAGCTGTCGATGGACTGGGTGAACCTTGTGTCGCCGGCGTCCTGCCAGCGGGTGCGGGCCGCCAGCGCGGCCTGATACGCCTCGCGCATGGAAATCGTTCCCAGCGCCAGATGCGGTGACAGGCGCGAGCAATGCTCAGCGCCGCTTTCGGGCGCGGACATGGCGGCGCGGTAGGGCCGGCCGCGCTCGTTCAGAAAGCTTTTCAGCAGCGCCAGCCCCTTGCGCCGCCCGCCCGGCTGGCGGCCGGGGCAGGGATCATCGGCCAGCCCCAGCGCCGCGGCTTCGGGCAGCGCACCGCCGGCCACATCGGCCATGTGAATGTGCGCCGGCGCGGGCAGGCGCGGCTGCCTCATCATCGCCTCCCAGCGCGCCGCCCAGCCATTGCGGTTGTTCAGCGCCCGCCACACGCCGTGCTGGCGCGCCTCGATGAACGGCACGCCGGCCCCCCGCGCCCAGCGCCGCACCGCCCGGTCGCGGGCAAAGCTCCACAGATTGCCGGTTTCCTCGTGCGCGTGGACGGCGGTGATGGCGTAGCTTCCATGCAGATCGTGCAAGATCTGGACGGCATCGCCCACCTGCACCACCAGCCGCGCGCCGCGAGCGGCCAGGCTGCGGTTCAGATCGGCCAGACATTCGGCAAGGAAGGCGAACTGCCGCCCGCTGGCATCGCCCCGCGCCCACTGGTCCGGTTCGACGATGTACAGCGGCAGCACCGGCCGCCCGCTGGCACAGGCGGCGAGCAGCGGCGCATGATCATGCACCCGCAAATCGCGCTTGAACCAGACAATCTCCACCCTGTGTCACCCTCTCTAATTTTGACCTTCTTGACGCATCTTGCGCGTTTGGCCTGCTGTCCCGGCTTTGGATTTGTGTCGGACATCACCATAGCCGGCACACGCCGCGTAGGACAGCGCCCATGCCCCGGCGCGGCCCCCGGCAGCCTGTCGCAGCGGGCTTGGCAGCGGCGGCGCGGCTTGGCATGGAAGCGCGCATGATCCTGTATGGCATTCCAAACTGCGACACGGTGAAAAAGGCGCGCGGCTTTCTGGCGGCGGCCGGGCGCGCGCATGACTTTCACGATTACAAGAAGGCCGGCGTGCCCGCCGAGGCGCTGGCGCGCTGGGTGGAGCGCTGGGGCTGGGAGGCGGTGCTGAACCGTGCCGGCACCACATTCAAGGCGCTGCCCGAAGCGGACAAGCAGGGGCTGGATGCAGCCAAGGCGCAGGCACTGATGCTGGCGAACCCATCAATGATCAAGCGGCCGATCGTGGAGGGAGAGGGCATCGCGCTGATCGGCTTCAAGCCGGACCTGTGGGCGGGGGCGCTCTGACATGGCGCGCTGGCTGGTGAAATCGGAACCGTTCAAATACAGCTGGGATCAGCTGGTGAAGGACGGCAAGACCGTGTGGGACGGGGTGCGCAACAACCAGGCCGCCATCTATCTGAGGTCGATGAAGATCGGGGACGAGCTGTTCTTCTATCACAGCAACGAAGGCCTTGCCGTGGTAGGCATTGCCGAGGTGGTGGGCGAACATTTCATCGATCCCAGCGATCCCAAGGGCCGCTTTCCCGCCGTGATGGTTGGCCCGAAATCACCGCTGCCGCGCCCCGTGACGCTGGCCCAGATGAAGGCCGAGCCGCGGCTGGCCGGCATGGCGATGTTCCGGCAGTTTCGCCTGTCGGTGGTGCCGATCACCGATGAAGAATGGGACGCAGTGATGGCGATGGCGGCGGCGTGAGCGCAGGCGGCCGGGCCGCAATCAGCGCGCGCAATTGATGCAGTGGGTGACGGTGGGATCGTTCAGCAGCCGGGCCGGCGCAATATCTTCGCCGCAGGCCGCGCACCAGCCATAATCGCCGGCTTCGATGCGGCGCAGCGCCGCGACGATGCGGGCCTTCTCCTGGCGGCGGCGTTCCTGTGTGGCCAGCGCCATCGCCTGCACCTGCATGGCATCGATGCGCGACAGCCTGCCCACCGAATCCTGATCCAGCGTTACGGGCGCGGTGCTGGTGCCGGCCGTTTCATCCTCTGCCGCCAGTTCGGCCATTCGCGCGTGGAGCCGGGCAGTGATGGCAGCCGGATCGATCAACGGAACAGCAGCACCGGCACCTGGCAGGCCTGCATCAGGCCGGTGGTGGTGGAGCCGACAAAGAAGTTGCGCAGCGAGGAATGGCCATAGGCGCCCATCACCAGCAGCTGCGCGCCCAGCTTGCTCACCACCTCCTGCACCACCTGGGCCGGCGGGCCGGGCTGTTGATGCACGGTGGCCGCTGGCAGCACAGTGCCGATCCAGTCCAGATGGCGGCGATGATCGGCGTCGTCAGGGCCGGCCATGACGATATGGATGTCGATATCGACGAACAGCGGGCTGGCGGCCACAAACTGCGCCGCCTTGCGGGCGCTGGCGCCGCCATCATAGGCGATCACGGCGATGCCGGGCCTGGTGAAGCTGCGTTCGGCGACCAGCACCGGGCGGATGCTTTCGCGGATGATGCGTTCAACCGTGCTGCCGATGTGGCCGCGGGCAAAATCGGCATCCTCGCCGCGTTTGCCGATCACCACCAGATCGGCATCAACCTCGCGCTCGACGATATTTTCGATGATGCCGCCGTGGCGGTGCAGCAGCTTCACCTGCTCAACGCCGGCCGCGCGCAGCCGGCGTTCGGCTTCGGCCAGCACCAGCCGGCCCCGCTCCCGCGCCAGCTTGGCTTCGGCTTCGTTGATGCGCACCAGTTCTTCCAGCAGCCCGCTCTTGGCCGCCAGGCCGATGGCGCCGCTGTGATCGTTGCGGGCCACAACCGCATCGCTGCGCTGGATGACGTGGAGCAGTTCCACGCCCGCGCCCAGGCGGGTGGCGGCCCAGGCGGCATAATCGACCACGCCGCTGGCATAGGCGGATGGATCGACGGGTGCGAGAATGGTGATCATCAACCGGTCCTCAATGGGCTGCCACGTCCAGCGCGGCCCCCTCCTTGTCGTGGATGGCAAAGCGGTCAACCAGCGTGGCGCTGGCTTCGTTCAGGCCGATCAGATCGACATCGGTGCCTTCGCGGCGGAATTTCAGCACCACTTTATCCAGCGTGGCAATCGCTGAAATGTCCCAGAAATGCGCTTCGTGGACATCGATGATCACGCGGTCCACCACTTCGCGGAAATCAAAGGCAGCCTGAAAGGTTTCGGTGGAGGCAAAGAACATCTCCCCCTTCACCCGGTAGGTGCGGGTGTTGCCATCTGCCGACAATTCGCTGCTGACGCCGAACAGCCGGCTGACCTTCGCGGCAAAGAAAATGCCCGACAGCAGCACGCCGGCCAGCACGCCTTCGGCCAGATCGTGGGTGGCCACCACCACCACCACCGTGGCCAGCATCACCAGGCTGGATTGCCACGGGTGCACCTTCAGATTCTTGATGGAGGTCCAGCTGAAGGTGCCGATGGAAACCATGATCATCACCGCCACCAGCGCCGGCATCGGGATTTTCGCCACCACCGGCCCCAGCACCACGATCAGGAACAAAAGAGTTGATCCGGCGACCAGCGCCGACAGGCGCCCGGTGCCGCCCGATTTCACGTTGATCACCGATTGGCCGATCATCGCGCAGCCGCCCATGCCGCC
>DAITMD010000005.1:0-23417 GCA_036835345.1 Sandarakinorhabdus sp.
TCGCTGCGGGTGCGAAACCGGTTGGACGACGCCTGCGCCGCCACCAGAAGGCCGGGATTGCGCGCCAGTTCGGCGCGCACTTCCGCGGCCAGGCCTTCGGAAAAATAGGCCTGTTCGGGATCGCTCGACAAATTGGCAAAGGGCAGCACCGCAACGCTGGCACCGGCGGGCACCGCACCGCCAGCAGCGGGTAACGGCGGGCCACTGCGCGGCCACCACAGGCCAGCCGCCAGCACCGCCGCGCCAGCGCCGCCAGCCAGAATCACGCGCCGATCCAGTGATTTGGCTGCCGGCAGCGGCGTGGGCAGTGCACCATCATGCAGCGCCGCCACCGCCCGCAAAACCGCATCGGCAGCGGCATCGCCCGGCTTCATGCGGGCATGGCTGATGTCGATCACCTGGAACTGCCGGAAGCCCAAAGGCGGCTCGCTGCCATCCAGCGACAGCGGCACCAGGCAGCGCCGATCCCGGCCGCCGGTGGCCTCGTCATGCACCCAGTGCGAGGTGATGCTGGTTTTCGACCACAGCACGACCACCGCCCGGGCGCTGTTCAGCGCGTGCGCCGTGGTATCGGAAAATTTCTCCCCGCCTTCCAGCTTGCCATCCCACCAGACAGCATAACCAGCTGATTCCAATAGCTGAATAACCGGAAGCGCGCGCTTGCGATCATCGCGCGAATAGCTGACGAACACCGTGGTCTGGTTAATATTCGCGCCCGCCATCACCGCCCTTGCCCGCCTGCCAGCAGCTTAGGCCGGCAATGCGATTTCAACAAGGTGGCGGAGCGGTGAGTCAAACTGCAACTTGTCTCTGGCGGTCGCAGGGTTCTCCAAACTGCCCTGGGGCTAGCTCATGACTGCTCGCCGCTCGGCAAGCGCTGCGAAGCGCTGGGTCTTGTGATCTTGCCGGTTGATGAGGTGGCGTTCCTGATTGAAATGGTTGTCGACCGAGGCCTGGACCGAGATGCTGCGGTTTCAGATGACCATAACGCTCATGGCCGATGCCTATTCAACATAAAGGCATTGCGACCGCCCCGTTGAACCTGCCATTTGGGTGCGCATGATTTCCAATCAGCGACGGCATTGCGGATCAGATGGGCCATCATCGTCGGTTCTCATCTCGCATGGCTCCCGATCAGTTCAACCGCTATCGCCGGTTGGCAGCACTTGTCATGGTGTTGTTCAATAAAGTTTAAAACGAACAATGGGATTTATTATTGAAAATGAGAGATTGCAAGGACGGGAATCCATCCTTGCAGCCCGGCTACACAGAACCAGTAGGCCTTTTCCAGACCGCCGGCTTGGTCGCACTTCGGCTGATCGAAACGTTCGAACCCAAGTTGCTGCATCAACGGGAACAGGCCACCCGTTCGTCTACCGAGACCTAGGTAAGCGCCAGGCTGATGTCACGCGGCGCGCGCATCAAATAATGATTTTCGCTGGCATCAACAAAGCTGCCAATCAGTTCGCAGCCTGCTTCCGCAAGCAACGCGCGGTATCGCGCCCCGCCAAGGGACAATGAAGGACGTCCAGTGAGGCTGTCGTCCCATTGGCAGGGCTGGCGGGGCGCGGTGAAGAGGAAATGGCCGCCGGGGTGCAAGGCCCGGCCTACCTGCATGATGATGGCGCGCTGGCTGGCTTCGGGCAGCAGAAACAACAGCCCGATGGCCACGGCTGCATCGAAATGCCTATCGAAAAATCGGCTGGTTTCGGCGCACTCGCAGGCGGTGGCGGCGCCGGGAATTCGCGCGTGAAAGGCGGCAATCATGCTGGACGCGGGATCGATCCCGAACAGGGAGAAGCCCTGCGCGGCGAGCGCCCGTGCGATGGGGTCGCCGGTTCCGCAGCCGACATCGACGATGCTGGTGCGCAGCGGTAATCGCCTGGCCCAGTTGGTGACGATGTCGGTGCCGATATCAGAGCGCAGAGCGGCAAAGCGGCCGGCAACGGCTTCCCAGCCGGCAGACATGTCATCTGTCATGCAGAGCGCGCTTTTCCGGCACGGGGGTGGATCAACCGCCGCCGTTCAGCGCGGCCGCGGCGATCACCTGAAACTTGTCGCTGCGCCGGGGCTGGCGGAACAGGCAGAGCTGCGCGATCGGGTGCAGGCCGGTCACCGGCGCCAGATAGGCGCGCAGGGCCGTAACGATGTGGTCGCGCGCGGTATCGTCGCGCACCCGCCCGGTCAGCGTCATGTGGAAGCGGAAATCCTCGAAAATCCAAGGGTAGCCATAGCCGACCAGCCGCGCATCCTGTTCCGCCGTCATCGGCGCGCGGCGGCGCCGGGCCAGATCGGCGTCGGACAGCGCGGCGCGAAAAGGCTCGAACCGGTGAACACAGGCGGTATGCAAGGCAGTCATCGCCGGATCGGGCCGGGCCAGCATCAGCGCGACAAACCCGCTGAGGCTCATCACGGCCAGATCGGCCATGAATGCCGGCTGGCTGGCAGCAAAATCGGCGAAGGCCGCCAACAGGTCGGCTTCGCTGCGGCCTTGCGCAAGTTCAAACGGGGCTTTCAGGGTGGCATGAAACCCATAATGGCTGGCGTCGCCCGTCAAGGCCGACAGCGCTTCCGCATCGAGGTCCAGTCCGGCAAGCGCCGGCCGGGTCATATTCGCCCCCGTCCAGGCATCATAGCCAAGCCATGCGCTGGCCAGCACGGTCAGCGCATGATCCTGCGGCGGCGCGTAATAGACGGCGTAACGTGCGCTCATGCCACCCGCGCGCCCTTCACCCAAACCGTGCGCGGCACCGGCCAGCCCCCGCGAGCGCCATTGCCGGCGCGGTGCACCTGCACCAGATCGGCACGCTGCCCCGGTGCGATCAGGCCGCGATCGGTCAGGCCCGCAATGCGCGCCGGATTTGCGGTCACGGTGGCCAGCGCCTCGCTCAGGCTCCAGCCGAACGGTGCTTCGGTCAGCATAAAGGCAGCGCGCAACATGGAAAGCGGCACATAATCGGACGAGAGGATGTCCAGCAGGCCCGCTGCCGCGCAGTCACGCGCGCTCAGATTGCCGGAGTGAGAACCGCCGCGCACGAAGTTGGGGCCGCCCATCACATTCTGCAGGCCCAGTTCGCGCGCGCGCCGGGCTGCGGCCAGCGACACCGGAAATTCGGCAGCCACGCAGCCATCATTATGACTTTCCTCGACGTGGTCGATATTTTCATCATCGTGGCTCATCAAGGCGAAGCCGAATGTGCGGGCGTGGGCCACCACCCCGGCGCGATTCTGGGGGGCCACGGCGGAATCGCGCCAAGACGTGCGCGAGGCGAGGATCGCGTCCATTTCCTCGGCCGACATGCCCGATCGTTCCAGTTCCAGCTTGAATCGGTCCATGTTGACAGTCTGCCGCTGGCCGGGCGTATGGTCCATCAGGCTGAGCAGTCGCAGCCGCGGATTTTCGAGATGCGGCGCCATCAACTGCAACAATTCCGGATTGGTCACTTCGCAGCGCAGGTGCAGCATATGGTCGGCGCGCAGCAGGCCTTCGTTCGCGGCGCTGTCCATCGCCGCGATCATGGGGCCCAGCGCCTCCTTGCGGTTCAGCCCATCCTTGCTGCCGTGCAACGACAGGCTGTCGAACACGGTAGTGATACCAGCGGTGATGCATTGGCCATCATGGGCGAGGGCGGCGCCCAGCGCATCCCACAGCGCGCCCGGCCGCGGCTGATAATGTTTTTCCAGATTGTCGGTGTGGATATCGACGAGGCCGGCGACCAGCAGATCCTCGCCAAGGTCGAAGGCACCGGCGTCCGGCACGTCCGCCGGGATCACGTTGGCAATCAGCGGGCCATCGATCAGCACATGGCCAGACACCACCGCATCGGGTCCGACGATCTGGCGGGAGAACAGGCTGATGGTCATGGCAGGCTCCGGAGGACACGTGTTTCGGTGCGAACGATCAGGCGGCCGCCTTGAAATCCGACACGTTGAACAGGCGCGTTGCCACCGCATCGCGCACATCCAGATCGTGAAAGATGCCGACCATCGCCGCGCCCTTGGCCAGCGCAGCCTGGATCAGGTCAACGACAATGGCGCGGTTGGCGGCATCCAGGCTGGCCGTGGGTTCATCGAGCAGTAGCACCGGATATTCGCGCACGAAGCTGCGGGCGATGTTCACGCGCTGCTGTTCGCCGCCCGAAAATGTGGCGGGCGGCAGATCCCAATGTGCTTCGGGCAGACGCAGCGCATTGAGCAGGACAATGGCCCGTTCGCGCGCTTCATCGGCCGGCACGCCATTTTCCAGCAGCGGCCCGATGACCAGATCGAGCGTCGAAATGCGCGGTATGACCCGCAGGAACTGACTGACATAGCCCAGGGTGCGCCGCCTGATGTCCAGCACATCGTGTGCGGCGGCCTGCGTGATATCCACCATCGCGCCATCGTGCCACACATGCACGCCGCCGCCGCTGGGCAGATAATTGCCATAGATGGTGCGCATCAGGGTGGATTTGCCCACCCCGCTTTCGCCAGCCAGCACCACGCATTCGCCGGGCATCACCTCCAGCGAAAGCTGGTCGAACACCGGGATCACCGTTGCCCCCTGGTTGTGCAGGGTGAACAGCTTGGAAAGATTGTCGACTCGGATGGCGGGGCTGGTCATGTTGATATCCCTGGTGTCCGGCAGATGCGTGGTGGTGGCCGGTGTCAGATCTGCAGCACGCTGGACACCAGCAGCTGCGAATAGGGGTGTTGCGGATCGTCCAGCACCTGATCGGCAAGCCCGGTTTCCACGACATGCCCGCCCTTCATCACCATCAACCGGTCGGCCATCAGCCGGGCCACGGCCATGTCGTGGGTGACGATGATGGCCGCCAGCCCCATGTCGCGCACCAGTTCGCGCAGCAGATCAAGCAGGCGCGCCTGCACCGACACGTCCAGGCCGCCGGTGGGCTCGTCCATGAACACCAGCCGGGGATTGTGGATGAGGTTGCGGGCGATCTGGATGCGCTGCTGCATGCCGCCGGAAAAATTACGCGGCTTGTCGTCCACCCGCTTCAGGTCCAGCTCCACGCGGGCCAGCCAGTCGGTGGTGGCGCGGCGCATGTCTCCATAATGGCGCTGCCCCAGGTTCATCAGCGGCTCGGCAACATTGGCCCCGCCCGATACCCGCATGCGCAGGCCATCGCGCGCGTTCTGGTGCACAAAGCCCCAATCCTCCCGCTGCATCCGCCGCCGATCCGGTTCGGAGAGGGCATAGATGTCGGTCAGCCCGTGGCGGCTGGCATTGAAGGCGATGCGGCCCGATGTCGGCGGCAGCTTGCCCGAAATGCAATGCAACAGCGTGGTCTTGCCCGATCCGCTTTCGCCCACGATGCCCAGCACTTCGCCGGCCCGCATCTCGAACGAGACATCGATGCAGCCGGTGATGTGGCCATACATCTTGGTGAGGCCCTGCACCTGCAGCAGCGGCGTGTCGGCGGGCAGCGGGGCGTCCGTGGCCGCCGGGTTTAGAAGGGCCTGGGTCATGGTGCGGGCTCCGGCTCGGGTTGGGCCAGCACATGGCCGGCCAGGGCGCCGACATGGCCCTGCGCGCGGCGTTCGCTGCAATGATGGCTGTCCGAACAGACGAACATGCGGTTGTTGGAATCGTCCAGCACCACTTCATCGAGGTAGGAATCGGTGGCCCCGCACAGGGCGCAGCATTCGTCCCAGCTTTGCACCTCGAACGGATAATCCTCGAAATCCAGGCTGCGCACGCGGGTGAAGGGCGGCACGGCATAGATGCGCTTTTCGCGGCCCGCGCCGAACAGCAGGATCGCCGGGCACATGTCCATCTTGGGATTGTCGAACTTGGGGATCGGCGACGGGCTCATCAGATAGCGTTCGTCGATCAGCACCGGATAGCCAGCCCCGCCGGCAATGCGCCCGAACGCCGAGATATTTTCATACAGCGAGACATATTGCAGGCCATACTCGGCATAGGCATGCATGGCGCGGGTTTCGGTTTCGCGCGGTTCCAGACCGCGCAAGGGTTCCGGCTGCGGTACCTGGAACACCATCACTTGCCCGGCTTCCAGCGGCCGCTCCGGAATGCGGTGGCGGCTCTGGATGATCGTGGCCGCGCCCGTATCCTCGGTGGTGGCAACATCGGCCACCGCTGCAAAGAACCGCCGGATGGAAACCGCATTGGTGGTATCGTCCGCGCCCTGATCGATGCATTTGTACACATCGTCCGGGCCGATGATCGCCGCGGTCAACTGGATGCCGCCGGTGCCCCAGCCATAGGGCACCGGCATTTCCCGGCTGCCGAACGGCACCTGATAGCCGGGCACGGCCAACGCCTTCAGGATGGCGCGGCGGATCATCCGCTTGGTCTGCTCGTCCAGATAAGCGTAATTATAATAACGCTCTTCGCTGTTGGCGGCCGCGGGGCTGGATTGGGCCGTCATTCCGCAGCTTCCTTCATCGGATCAGCCTGCGCCGCTGCCGCAGCTCTGGCAGCGGCATGTTCCTTGCGCAGCCGGCGCAGGAACAGCAGGTCGGCCTGAAAATCGACATAGTGCGGCAGTTTCAAGTGCTGGACAAAGCCGGACGCTTCGACCGTATCGGCATGATACAGCACGAACTCCG
This sequence comes from Sandarakinorhabdus sp., assembly GCA_036835345.1. Lineage (GTDB taxonomy): Bacteria > Pseudomonadota > Alphaproteobacteria > Sphingomonadales > Sphingomonadaceae > Sandarakinorhabdus. The sequence goes on from DAITMD010000005.1 coordinate 6,574, forward strand.
CATCCTGGCAGGGCGCCATCACCTCCTCACCGAACTCGGCACCGCGCAGCGCCCGGTCCACGATCGCCATGCTCATCGCCTTGCGCTCGTTGTGGCCGAACGACAGGCCATAGCCGGTGGTATATTGCGGCGCCTGGCCATCGAGGCTGGCAAAGCCGGACAGCATCAGACACTCGGTCATGGCAATGTCGGCAATCTCGATCTCGAAACCCAATTCGTCGGGCACGAAGCCCACGCTCACCTCGCCCATGCGGATCTCGCCGCACAGCGGGTGGGTGGAGCCCCAGCCGCGCTGGCTGGAATAGGCCAGCGAGAGCAGGAAACCCTCGTCGCCGCGCGCCAAGGCTTGCAGGCGCTGGTCACGCCCGGCCGGAAATCCCAACGGCTCGCGCGTCAGGTCAAAGGGTTCAGGCGCATCGGCGGCCACCACCGGCGTTTCGAGCAAGCCTTCGTGGGCAAATACCGAGGCGATGGTCGGCATTTCGGCCGGCATCGGTTCGTCGGCGCTCGGCGCGGCAGCCGGCACGCCGCCTTCGGCGGCCAGTTTGAAATCGAGCAGGCGGTGGGTGTAATCGAAGGTGGGCCCCAGCACCTGGCCGCCTGGAATATCCTTGAACGCCGCCGACACCCGGCGCTGCACCGCCATGCGTTCGGTCTCCACCGGCACCGATGCGCCAAAGCGTGGCAAGGTGGTGCGATAGGCGCGCAGCAGGAAAATCGCTTCGGGCAGATCGCCGCGCGCCTGCTTGATGGCCAGTGCCGCCAGATCGGGATCGTGGCAGGAACCTTCGGCCATCACCCGGTCCACCGCCAACTGCATCTGCGTGCGGATCTGCGCCACCGACAGTTCCGGCACCGCCGGATCGCCGCGGCGCGCTTCCGCCAGCCAGGCATGTGCGTTGGTGATCGCGCGCTCGCCGCCCTTTACAGCAACATAGGCCATGACATCAGTCTCCCGTATTCGAAGAGGTGGGTGGCAGGGTGATGCAGGTGGTGCGCGGGATCGCAATCAGCTCATCGCCCGCACACAGCATCAGATCGATGCCGAACTGAAAATGCGCCACCAGCTCGGCGCGCTCGGCCCAGAAGGCCGCAGTCAGGCCTTGCGGCGCGATCGTGGCCATATCGGCGATGCCCGGCCCGCGCAGTTCCAGTTGCGGCCCGCCGTGCAGTGCCGGCAGCAGGATGATCACGGTGGCGGCCTGATCGGGATAGCGCGCGTCGCCCTGATTGAACGCGGCCAACTGCGGCATGTCGGGCGCTGCCAGCAGCAGCGCGAAGGCAGCCTGCGCTGGCGCCGCCGCCAGCGGGCAGGTGCAGTGAAAGCGCAGCCAGCTTTCCACCGCGCCGCCGCGCAGCCCGGCATCCAGCCACAACGGCGTATCCTGATCGATCAGGGTGAGCGCGGCGGCCCCGGCGGCCCGGCACAGGCCATCGGGCGGGGTTAGCGCGGCCGACAGATCGGCGATCAGGCCCGGCCGCGCCGTGGCATTCATGATGGCCCGAAACGCCGCCTGGCTTTCGAGAGTCGGATCGGCAAATCCGGGCCGCAACCCGGAAAGATCGAGCGTAAGCGAAGCGGTGGACATCGGCTCAAGCCTTTCGGTCGCGGACCATGGTGAAGAATTCGACCTGCGTGGCCTTGGCCTTGCGGCTGACCGCATCGGCCTGCGCCTGTGCCGCGGCCTGCAGCGGTGCGATCACCAGCCGTTCGGCCGTGTCGCGGTAAGCTGGCGATTGCAGCATGGCATCGATCACGGCGGCGGCATGGGCATGGCGCTTGTCGCGGCCCGCCACATAACCAATGCCGGTTTCGCCGCTGGAAAGCCGCACCGCACAGCGCGTCACCGTCACTTCGCCCAGGTTGAAGGCATCGCCGGTGCCGCCGGCGCGGCCGCGCACCATCACCATGCCGACTTCCGGCGCGCGCAGCGTCACGGCGTCGGGCGCCTGCACCTGCTCCCACAAGGGCAGCAGGGTTACCGGCGATGCCTTGGCCAGCACCGACAGCCAGCGCTGCCGTTCCGCAGTGGTGTTTTCAACAAATCTTTCCGCGCCAGCCCCGGCATCAGTCGACAAATCCGACATTTGTTGTCCCCGTTACTTGCCTAGTGGTAGATGAATGATAATATACCAACAATAGTTTAATTGCTGCATTAATATGACAGGCGTAAAACTTGTTGTAATAAAACTTCAGGATAAGCGTAATGCAAGCACTGGAACGTCAGGGTCGCGCACCGGAGAATTCGGGATCGCGGCTCTGGTTCAGCATTGCCAAGCGGTTGGAAGCCGACATCGCCGAGCGGCGTCTGGCGGTTGGCGACAGGCTGCCCACGGAACAGCAGCTCTGCGCGCAGTTCGACACCAACCGCCATACGGTGCGCCGCGCGCTGGCCTGGCTGCAATCGCGCGGGCTGGTGGAATCGACGCAAGGGCGTGGCAGCTTCGTGCGCCGGCCGTCGATCATCTACCAGATCGGGCGGCGCACCCGCTTCACCGATCAGTTGCAGCAGCAGGCGGCCCAGCCCTCGGTTCGCACACTGACACTGGAATTGCAGCCGGCGACCCCGGCCATCGCCCAGGCGCTGGGCATAAGGGCCGGTTCCCCGACGATCTTCATCGAACGGATCGGCTTTGCCAATGATCAGCCGCTGTCGATCGCCTGCCACTGGTTTGCGTCGGAACGCCTGCCGGGCTTTCGCCAGCATTATGATCGCTCCCGCTCGATCACCGCGGCGCTCGCCGATTGCGGCGTGGCCGATTACACCCGCCGGCGCACCAAGATTTCCGCGCGCCTGCCGACCGCTGCCCAGGCGCAGTTGCTGGCCCTGTCCCGGCACGTACCGCTGATCCTCACCCGGTCCTGGAATGTCGATGGTGCCGGGCGCCCGCTGGAATATGGCGAAGCCTGCATGGCCGCCGACCGGGTCGAAATCCTGATCACCAGCGATACGGCCGAGGGTTCGGGCTGAACCTTGCCCGCCCGCTGCCGCCCGCCAACCGACCATCCCGCCACCCTGACCACTATGCTGGAGCCTTCATGACCGACATCCTGTCCAACGCCTGTATCGTCACGCCCGATGGGGTCGTGGCAGGTGCGCTGACCTTCGCCGATGGCATGATCACCGGCATCGACAGCGGCGCAACCAAGCACGGAATCGATTGCGATGGCGATTATCTGATCCCCGGCATCATCGACATCCACACCGACAATCTGGAACGCCACTTCTACCCGCGCCCAAATATCGATTGGGATCCGGTGTCGGCCGCCATCGTCCATGACGGCCTGTGCATTTCGGTGGGCGTCACCACGGTTTACGATTCGCTATCGGTCGGTTCGTTCGGCGCCGCCGCTGCCCGCACGCCGGACAATCTGCACCGGCTGACGGCAGGGCTGCATCAGGCAGCGGCGGCCGGCGTGCTGAAGGCCGATCACCGGATTCACTGGCGCTGCGAGGCGCCGTCGGATGTGCTGGCCGATTGGCTGCCGCCGCTGGCCGAACAACCGCTCACCGGCCTGTTTTCGTTGATGGATCACACGCCGGGGCAGCGGCAATATCGCAATGCCGCCCGTTTCTTTGCCATGTGGCGCAAGGAAGGGCTGACCGAAGCCGACATCGCCGCCCGCATGGCCGAACGCGCCGAACGCGTGGCGCGCAACGATGCGCCCAACCGCAAATTCGTTGCCGATATTGCCCGTGCCAGGAATCTGCCGCTCGCCAGCCACGATGACGAGACCGTGGCCCATATCGAAGACGCAGCCAGCCACGGCGTCACGGTTGCAGAGTTTCCTGTCACCTTCGAAGCGGCCGAGGCCGCGCGGGCGCATGGCATGTGCGTGATCATGGGCGGGCCCAATCTGATCCGCGGTGGTTCCTATTCCGGCAACGTGCCGGCCAGCGACCTGATCGATGCCGGCATGAACATCGGTTTTGCATCGGATTATGTGCCGCGCAGCCTGGTGGAATGTGCCTTTGCCTTGGCCAATGGCCGCTGGGGCCTGCCGATCGAACGTGCGGTCGATACGGTCACCGGCGCCCCGGCGCGGGCCATGCGGTTGGACGATCGCGGCGCGCTGGTGCCCGGGCAGCGTGCCGATATGGTGCGCGTGCGCCGGCAGGCCGGCCAGGTGGTGGTGCGCGGCGTGTGGGTGCAGGGCGAACGGGTCGGGTGATCCGGCCATGATACGCGTCGTCACCCTCAATAGCTGGAAGGACGAAGGCGATTGGCCGGCGCGCATGGCGGCCATCGCCGCCGGGCTGGCCGCGCTGCAAGCCGACATCATCTGCCTGCAGGAAGTCTATGTGGGCGGCGGGCGTGATACCGGCCAGTGGCTGGCCGCCGCGCTGGGCCGGCATTGCACCCATCTCGCCGCCCGCGACAAGCTGCGCGGCGGCATCCCCTCCAGCTCTGGCGTGGCCATTCTCAGCCGGGTGGCGCCCAGCGGCAGCGTGGCGGTCGATCTGCCGACGACGCCGGACGATGGCGGGCGCAAGGCGCTGATCGCCAACATCGATACCGTGCATGGGCCTGTGGCCGTGGCCAGCCTGCATCTCAGCCATTTGCGCAGCCCCGATGCCGGCCCGCTCCGCGCCGCGCAGCTGGCTGCGCTGGTGGCCGCCGCCGATGCCAACATGCCGCTGATCCTGGCCGGCGATTTCAATGCCCCGGCCACGGCGCCCGAACTGGCGCTGCTGCAGATGCCGGGCTGGACCAGCACGGCCCCGCTGCTGGCCGGGCAGAACAGCCTGCTCGGCCGGCCAGCCGCGCTGATCGATCATGTGGCGATCCGGGCGCCATCCGGTAACTTGCGGCTGCACCAGGCGCAGATCTTGCTGAATGAACCCACCGCATCCGGGGTGCTGCCCAGCGATCATGCCGGCGTGCTGGCCGTGCTGGGGCCGATTTAGCCCGACAACTCCGAAGCCTGTCCGCACTTCCGGCCAATGTCGTCACGCGACTGACATGCCCACGCCATATCGACCGTCCATGAATCAGGATCACGCTGAGAAACCACATTTCCGGGCCGATTGGCGCCAGACGCTCGGTTTTTGCGCCCGCTATTGGGCGCTGGTGCCGCGGCGGTTGGGGGTGGTGATTGCGCTCACGCTGGCGATGGCGGCCGCTGAAGTGCTGGTGCCGGTGGCGGCCGGCCGTCTGGTCGATGCGCTGGGCGAAGCCGCGCGGCAGGGATCGGCCGGCGGTGCCGCAGCCGCGGCGGGCCGTGCCGCCTTTCTGGCGCTGGGCGCCATGACCGGGCTGCTGGCGCTCTATCAACTGCTCAATCTGGCCAGCAACCTGGTCTACAACCGTGTGGCCGCGCGCTGCATGAGCGCCGTGCTCGACGATGGCTTTGCCAAAGTGCAGCGCTTTTCGTCGGATTGGCATGCCAACAGCTTTGCCGGGTCCACCGTGCGCAAGCTCACGCGCGGCAAATGGGCCTACGAGCAGATCGCAGATATCCTGATCCGGCAGTTCCTGCCGCTGTCGCTGGTCATCACCGGCCTGGCGCTGATCATGATATCGCGCTTCGTGATGGTCGGCCTGTTGTTCGTGGTGATGATCGCGATCTACATCGTGGTGTCGATGCTGCTGTCAGTGCGCTGGGTGCGGCCGGCCAATGTGCGCTCTGCGGTGGCCGACAGCCATATCGGCGGCGCGATTGCCGATGCGGTGTCCAACAATGCCGCGGTCAAGGCCTTTGGCGCCGAAGCCCGCGAGGAGGCGCTGTTCCGCAAGGTCACGCGGGTCTGGCATGATCGCGCCCTGATCTCGTGGTCGCGCGCCCGTTATGTCAATCTGGCGCAACAGGCGCTGTGGCTGTCGCTGCAGGCCGGCATGCTGGCGTTGCTGATCGGCCTGGCCCAGCGCGGCCAAGCCACGCCGGGCGATGTTGCCTTCGTGATCACCGCCTGCTTCCAGCTTGGCGGCAGCCTGCGCCAGGTGGGCGATCATATCCGCAACCTGCAACGCGCCAGTGCCGAACTGGCCGATCTGATCGAATTCGATTGCGCCCCGCTGGGCGTGGCCGATCAGGCGGCTGCACCGCCGCTGCGCATCGGCAAACGGCATGGCCGCGGCGCGATCCTGTTCGACAATGTGCGCTTTGCCTATCCGGGCCATGGGCCGGAGCGGCCGCCGCTTTACGAGAATCTCGATCTGTGTATCGCGCCGGGGGAGAAGGTGGCGCTGGTCGGCCCGTCGGGCTCGGGCAAGTCCACCTTCGTCAAGCTGATCCAGCGCCTCTATGATGTGGACGCCGGCGCGATCCTGATCGACGGGCAGGATATCGCGGCGGTGCAGCAGACCAGCCTGCGCCGATCCGTGTCGATCGTGCCGCAGGAACCGGTGCTGTTTCACCGCAGCCTCGCTGACAATATCGCCTATGCCCGTCCCGATGCCAGCGAGGCCGAGATCATCGAATGTGCCCGCCGTGCCCGCGCCCATGATTTCATCGCCAGCCTGCCGCTGGGCTATCGCACGCTGGTTGGCGAACGCGGCGTGAAATTGTCGGGCGGGGAGCGTCAGCGCGTGGCCATTGCCCGGGCCTTCCTGGCCGATGCGCCGATCGTGGTCTTCGATGAAGCCACCTCCAGCCTCGATACCGTCACCGAACGGCTGATCCAGGGCGCGATGGCGGAACTGATGGCCGGGCGCACCACCATCATCGTGGCGCACCGGCTGTCCACGGTGCGCGACGCGGATCGCATCCTGGTGTTCGAAAAGGGCCGCATCGTCGAGCAGGGCAACCATGCAGCGCTGCTGGCGCGCGACGGCGCCTATGCCAGGCTGCATGCAGTGGAAGATGAATGGGCCTATATCGGCTGAGGGGCTCAGTCGATCGTCACGAACGAGAAGCGGTTGCCATCGGGATCGCACACATGGAAATCCGTGCCGCCCCAGGCATAGTGGGTGAGGCCCTGTGCTATCGCGGCGCCGCGCGCCATCAGATCATCATGCACCGCCTGCAGATCCGGCACTTCGACCATGGCGAGGATCAACTGCGATTCGCGCGCGGCCAGCTCGGCAAAGTTCGGCGCTGCGACCTGGCGCAGATAGATGCGATGCCCGCCGAGCGAAACGGCGGCAAACACGGTGGGATCGCCGAACAGGAAATCCAGCGTGAAGCCGAACACATCGCGATAATGCGCCGCTGCCTGCGCAGCATCGCGCACGAAGAACACCGGGTAGATGGATTTCACGGCAACGCTGGTCATCAGGCAAACCGCCCCAGCGTCGGCAATTTGGTGCCGGCCAATGGCCCGGTCAGCAGATGCACGCCCGACAGCGAGGGAAAGGCCACCGGCCCGTCTGGCCCATCGAACACCAGCCCGCGGCCATGGCTCATGGCAAAGCGCCGGCCCGGCCGGGGATTGAGCACCGGCGTGATGGTGCGCAGTCCATATTGGACACTGTGGGAAATATCCCACTGGGGCGGCGTGCCGGGCGCCTGCACGTTCAGCCAGCAATGCCCGGTGGGATGCTGGGTGCGGCCCACCGCGATATGGCCGCCGATCACATAGGCCGCGGCGATCCCGGCCGCGCGCAGCGCCGCCACGGCCATCGAGTGCATGTCCACACAGCTGCCCGGCGTCAGCCCGCAGGCCAGGGCCGGCATCGCGGCCTCGTCGGCGCCCAGCGCGCGTTCCCGCCGGCCATATTCGAAATGATCGGCCACGAACTGGATGACGGCGCGGCAGCGCTCGGCAGGTTCCTCTGCCAGATCGAGCGCCGCGATCTGCGCGGCCAGGGCCGGCGACGCACGTTCGAAAGGCGATGCGCCCGGCACGAAGGCGGCAGCCGGCAGGCCCTGGCCTTCCGGCCGGAAATCGTGGCGCACCCGCACCATCGCGCCAGCCGTCAGGCGCAGCAGCCAGGCCGATGTGCACCCGTCCGCATCGCGGATCACCCGGTCCGGCGCGGCGCCGTCGAAACTGGTCTGCAGCACCTGCTGCGCGTGGGTTTCCGGCGGCACCGGATACAGGCAATGGCCATCATAGGGCACCGGTTCGGCCAGGAAGGTTTCGAACTGTTCCGTCATTTGAGCTCCCTGAGCGCCGCCACCAGCGCCGCCACGCCGGCAGCCACCGGGCCATCGTTCAGCACATGGATCACATCGGCGCCGTGCACCTCATGGTCGGCAGCGCGGGCCACGCGGGCCGCGATCGCTTCGGCCGATTCGCGGCCGCGCGCCGCCAGCCGGGCGTGCAGCAGGGCGGGCGGCGCGCTGATCGCCACCACCCGCACCGGCGCCAGCCGCGCCCGTGCCATATCCAGCGTGGCGCGCGAACCATTGGCCACCACATGCACGCCCGCATCGCGCCGAGCCTGCAGCGCGGCGGGCAGGCCATAGCTCAGGCCATGGGCGGTCCAGTCGAGCAGATAGCGGCCTGCCGCCCGCTTGGCGTCGAACTCGGCCTGGCTAATGCTGTTATGGTCTTCGCCTTCAGGGTCGGGATCGCGGGTGATATCGCGCCGGGCAAACAGGAAGGCCGGATCATCGGCAAGGCTGGCGCGCGCGCCGGCCAGCAGCGTATCCTTGCCAACCCCGGATGGGCCGACCACCAGGATGAGAAAGCCCATCACCCGCCGTCGCCGCTACAGATATTTCTCGACGAACTTGTCGGCATCCAGCGCCCGGAAATCCGGCAAGGCTTCGGCCAGGCGCTCGTGCGGCCAGTCCCACCAGGCCAGCGCCAGCAAGCCATCCTGCACGGCCTTGGGAAAGCGCTCGCGGATCGGCCGGGACGGCACGCCGCCCACGATGGTGAAGGGCGCCACATCCTTTGAAACCACGGCACCGGCCCCGATCACCGCGCCGGTGCCCACGCTCACCCCGGCCAGCACGGTCGCGCCGTGCCCGATCCACACGTCATGGCCGATGGTCACATGATCGTCGCGGCGCCACTGGAAGAATTCGGCATCGTCGGCCTCGCCCAGTTCATAGCTGACCGACCGGTAGGTGAAATGGTGCAGGGCGGCTTTCCAGGTGGGGTGGTTGCCGGGGTTGATGCGGGTGTCGCGGGCGATCGAGCAGAATTTGCCGATAGTGGCATAGGCGCTGCTGCTGTCGGTGACGATATAGCTGTAGGCGCCCATTTCGGTTTCCATCAGCGACGTGCGGCTACCCACCCGGGTCCACGGCCCCAGGGTGGAGTCATGCACGCTGGCTTCGGCAGCGATCTGGGGCTGTGCGGGCGTCCGCACGGCCGCCCGATCGGGCCGGTAGCGATCGAAATATTCATATCCCGGCGGCAGGGCGCGCCCGGCCAACTGGCCGCTCATGCCACGGCTTCCAGACGCGGCGGAAGCGGCGTCATCGTCTGCGAAGCGGCTTCGAACACGTGCCGGCCATAGATTTGCTCGACAGCCGATGCCTGCAGGGCTTCGGGCGGGCCATCGAACACCACGCGGCCGTGGGCCATGCCGATGATGCGCGGGCAATAGCGCCGGGCAATATCCAGCGCGTGCAGATTGACCAGAACGGTGATCCCGCGTTCCCGGTTGATCCGGGCCAGCGTTTCCATCACGGTTTCGGCATTGGCCGGATCCAGCGAGGCAATCGGTTCGTCGGCCAGGATGATGTCCGGCATCTGCATCAGGGTGCGTGCGATCGCCACCCGCTGCTGCTGCCCGCCCGACAGGGTGCAGCAGCGCTGAAGCGCGGCATCGGCCATGTCCAGCGCGTGCAATTCCATGATGGCGCGCGCCCGTTCGGCGGCCGGAAACATCTTGAGCAGCGGCGCGATGCCCTGGTTGCGGCACAGGCTGCCGGTGAGCACATTGTTCATCACATCCAGCCGCGGCGACAGGTTGAACTGCTGGAACACCATCCCGCAGCGCGCCCGCCATTCCCGCAGCGCCTTGCCGTGCAGACCACCGACAGGCGCGCCGTTCCAGATGATCTCCCCGGCCGTGGCATCAGCGAGGCGGTTGATCAGCCGCAGCAGGGTGGACTTACCGGCACCCGAACGGCCGATCACTCCCACCATGGACCCGGCCGGGATGTCCAGAGACACATTGTCCACGGCAAGCGTGTCGCCGAAGCGTTTGCTGAGCCCTTTCAGTCCGAGCATCATCCAACTCCCCTGTCCCGGCTCAAGTTTAGGGGTGATGCGTGATGGTAACGTGACAGTGCCCGGCCGGTGTAGCCGCTCAGGCGGGCCCTGCCGGCCCCGCCGCGCCGGCCCGGCCGGCCATTGGCCAGGCCGCCGCGAGATTGGCGGCGATGATCAATCCGGCGCCCGCCAGCACCGCCGGGCCGGGCACTTCGCCAAAGGCGGCAAAGCCCAGCACTGTGCCGGTCAACAGGCGCAGATAGTCGAGCGGCGCCAGCGCGCTCACGTCGCCCAGCCGCCAGGCGCTCAGCATCGCGGCCTGCATGGCGATGCCCACCAGCCCAAGGCAGGCCATCATCAGCAGATCATCGGCCGTGGGCGTGACCCACCACAGCAGCGCAAACGGCAACGACAGCAGGGATTGGCCAACCGCCCCCCAGAACAGCAGCGTCAGCCGATTGGTATCGCGCGTGAGGGACTTGACCGCAATGGTGGAGGCCGCGAAGCAGGCCGCGCTGCCCAGTGCCAGAAAACACGCCGGATCAATCGCTTGATCAGGGCTGGCGCCGGGCTGGAAGATGATGAGGACGCCGGCCATGCCCACCGCCATGGCCGCCCAGCGCCGCAGGCCAACCCGTTCGTTCAGCACCAGGGCCGCCAGGGCCAGCACGATGAACCCCTTGGTGAAGCTGAGCGACTGGGCCTGGGCGATCGGCAGCGCCACGACGGCGGCAATCCCCATGGCCTGGCCGCCAAAGGTGAGCAGGGACCGGCCCGCCAGCTTCAGCGGTGTGCCGCTGACGCGCGGCAGCGACCGCTGCGCCAGCGCCAGCGGTGCCAGCACCGCCGCCATCACCACGGCGCGCGCCAGCATGATCTGGAAGGGGCCATAGCCCGCACCCAGCGTCTTGATCATCCACAGCATGGCGGTTGAAATCAGGATGCCGATCAGGAAAAATCCGGCGGCGCGGCGATTGTTCACCGCCGGTCGGTGAGTGGAAACCGCGCCAACATATCCATGATTTGTCGATGTATTTTTCATGTGCCGAGCTAGCAGTCAGGGCGGGTTTTGGCCAGCGTGGCGTAATCCGCCAGCACCGAGGCGGGGAGTCGTGGGATGGCAAGGATATTGGTGGCGGGCGGCCTGGGCTGGGATGTGCCACTGTGGCTGGACCAGCCATTGTCGTCTGGCGCCCGCATTGCGGCGCGCACCCTTAAAATGCCGGCGGGCGCTGCCCCGGCCGGCGGCGCCACGCTGCAGGGGCGGCTTGGCGGCGGCGCGGCCAATATCGCATCGGCCCTGGCGCGGGCCGGGCATGATGTGCTGGTGATGGGGCGGGTGGGGCAGGATACACTGGGCCAGTATGTCTTTTATGCGCTGCACATGCGCGGGCTGTCGCTGGATGGCATTTGGGTCGATGCAGCGCCCACAACGTCGCTGCAGATCCTGATCGAACCATCCGGAGAGCGCACCATCCTGGGCATCGGACCGGCACGCAGCACCGGAGCAGGGGCCGGCCAGCCCCGGCAGCGCTGGTCGATGGCGGCGGCACTGGTGCAGCGCTTTGCGCCCGATGCGCTGATCCTGCGCGGCTCGCAGCCGTCGGTGCCCAGCCATGCCCGGCTGCTGGACGGGCGGCTGGTGGTCGCCCACATGCCGTGGTGGGGCGATCGGCCGGAGCGGGTGGATGTGGCGGTGGGCTCGCACAAGGATCTGGGCGATCAGGCCTTTGCCGAGCCGCTGCAGGCGGCCGCCGCCGCGTTCGGATCGGCCAGTTGGGGCGTCGTCACCGCCGGCGAAGCGGGTGTAAGGGCGCAATCGGCGACGGCGCAGCTGATCGTGCCGGCCGTGCCCGCCACCGTGATCGATGCGACGGGGGCCGGCGATATCTTCATGGCAGGCCTGACCGATGCGTTGCTGGCGGGGGCCGCCATGGGGGATGCACTGGCGCATGGGTGCCGCTGGGGCGCTGTCGCCGTTGCCATGGAAGGCTCGGCACCCGAACCCGGGGCTGAAGGATTCTGCCCATTCAGCGGCTGATCAACCGCTGATCAGCCGGCTGCGGATGCGTTCCGAAACCACATCGAGCAGCATCACGCAGATCACATAGGCGATGACGATCCACGCCACTTGATCAAAGGCAAAGATGCGGATCCGCTCTTCCAGTTCATAGCCGATGCCGCCGGCCCCAACGATACCCAGGATGGCGGCATTGCGGAAATTCGATTCCAGCACATAGAGCGACTGGCTCGACATCACCGGCAACACCTGCGGTATCAGGCCGAAACGGATTGCGGCCACAGCGCCGCCGCCGGTGGATCTGATGCCTTCCTGCGGGCCGGCATCGGCATTCTCCAGCGCTTCGGCATAGAGCTTGGCCAGCCGGGGCAGATCGGACAAGGCCAGCGCAATAACCCCGCCGAACGGCCCCAGGCCAAAGGCCACGATCAGCATCAGCGCCCAGACCAGCGCCGGAATGCCGCGCAACACATCGAAACTGCGGCGGATGATGAAGTGGATGACAGGTTGCCGCACCACCGTGCGGGCGCCGATCAGGCCCAGCGGGGCGGCAGCCACCACCGCCAGCGCCGTGCCGGCCACCGCCATGGCAAAGGTGGCCGCCAGCGCGCTCAGGATCCGCAGCTCGCCGCCATTGGCGGTGGGCGGAAACATCACCGACAGGAAGCCGAGGAGCTTGGCAAAGCCCTTGCCGAACACCGCCGGGGTGAGATCGACATTGATGCACATGGCAACAAAGCCGGCGGCGAGCAGGCCGAGGCCCATGATGCGCAGCAGGCGTTGCCCCAGCGTAGGCTGCAAGGCCTGCGGTGCAATGCGCCGGGCGGCAGCCAGATCCGGGCCGGTTGTGGCCATGGCGGCGCCGGAGGCCGGGTTCATGAACGTGCTCCAAGGCCGATCAGCCGGTGCCTGACCGCTTCGGACGCCATATCGATGGCAAAGATCAACGTCACGATCATCAGCAGGATCGCCAGATAAGTATCGAACTGCGTGTAGGTGATGGCGCGGGACAGCTCGATGCCGATGCCGCCGGCCCCCACCACGCCGAGCGCCGCCGCGCCGCCCACATTGATCTCCAGCCGCAGCAGCGCATAGGAGGCATAGGTGGGCAGCACCTGCGGCAGCAGTCCAAAGCGCATCTGCGCCCACCAGCCGCCGCCGGCCGCCCGGATCGCTTCGATCGGGCGCGGATCGATATTCTCGTTGGCTTCGGAAAACAGTTTGCCCAGGCTGGCCGTGGTGCCAAGCGCCAGCGCGATGACGCCCGGCAGCGGCCCGATCCCGAACGCCGCCACCAGGATCAGCGCGACGATCAGATCGGGCAGGGTGCGCACAATCTCCAGGGTGCGGCGGGTCAGCCAGTGCACCGCCGGTGCGGGCGACAGGTTCTTCGAGGCCAGCAACGCGGCCAGGCTGCCGCCGATGGTGCCGAACACCGTTGACACGATGGCGATCTGCACGGTTTCCCACAGCAGCGCCAGCCAGCGCGGCCAGTCATAGAACCAGTTGGCCAGCGATCCGGCCGTGCCCGGCCCGGCCAGCAGCATCTCGGCCTTCAGCTTGGGCACCAGCAGGGTGATGAGGTCCCCGATGCGTGCCAATGGGTCACCGCCATGGCCGCCGTCGAAAAACTCGCTGACCTGGAATGAGGCCGCCAGCAGCGCGGATAGCGCCAGTGTCACCACCGCGCCTTGCAGCCGCTGGCGCAGCAGCAGCGCGCGCCGTCGGGCCTCGAAATCGGCCACCAGCGCCGATTGAGGTCTGCGCGGATCTCCGCCGTTGGGCAACGTCAGCGACGCACCAGCAGCAGGGCACTGGCTTCCGCGGGATCGAGCGCCACGGCAGGGGGCAGCAGCTGCGCCATGTAGCGCATCGCGGCCGGCGCTTCGAAATGCAGGCCGATGTGAATGCCGATCAACTGGTGGCGATCGCCCATCGGCATCTTGCTGGACACCACCCATGCCCGGGTGGCGCGCGGGCGGCCCCGCCACAATTCAACCAGATCGGCGCAGGGATCGCGCTTGAGATCGGGGGTCATGCACGCCCGCGACCGCGCGCTGCCGTTCACCACCAGCACATCGCCGCGCCCGGCGCGCAGGGCGGCAAAGGCCGGCTCATCGCCCTCGATCACCAGCAGCGGCTTGAAGCTGGCCACCGGTGCCCCCGCATCCGTGATGGCCTGCATCGGCACATCCTTGCTCGCCGGTGCGCTGCCCGCCACGATCGGCTGCGCGCCGTTCAGATCGGCAAGGCCCTTGCGGCCGCTGCGTTTCAGCGCCAGCGCCATCGTCATCACCCGGCCGGTATCGGCCCGCACCCGCCCGGTCAGCAGCGCGCGCGCCGCATCCTTCACCGTGTCGAACGCCGGGGGATCGAGCAGCACCATGTCGGCCTTCCCGGCCTTCAGCGCCGCGGCGGCGGCCGTGGCATCGGCCGCCCCGCACAGGCTGACCGGGCGACCCAGCCGCTTTTCCAGGTCCAAGCGATAAGCCTCGGCCGCGCCGCTGGCCTGGCAGCCGGCCAGGCCGGCATCGGCCACCACCACCCGGAACGCCGCTTCGGCGCCCTGCGCCTGCACCGGCATGGCGGCAGCGGCGCCCAGCAGCAGGGTGACGCCCAGCAATGACAGACGATGGCGCATGATCATTTCCCCGCGCTGCCGCCGGCGCGGCGGCTCTGGACTTCGGCATTGCGGATGGCGATCACCTCCGCATAATCGCTGGCCTGCATCGGCTGCATGTCGCTGCCATTGCTCAGGCCGATATCCGCCCACAGCTCGGGATCATCGTACGGCATGGCGGCCAGCGCACCGCGCAGGATATCCTTCAGCGGCTGCGGCCGGTCGGTGCGGATCACATGCGGGGAATTGGCGATTGGCCCTGCAAACCAGATGATGCGGAAATCCTCGGCCTTCACCAGTCCGCGTGCGGCCATGGCATACAGCGTGCTGTTGGTGAAGCCGGTGCGCGGCGCGCCGGCGGCAGAGCCCAGGAACACCGCATCGAACTGCCCGTTGTCCAGCGCCAGCACACCCTGGATATGGCCGCCGCTGATCGCCGCCTTGCCGAAGAAAGTTTCCGGATCATAGCCCTGCTTCTTGAGCGCCCAGCGCGGATAGACATAGCCTGAGGCAGAATTGAAATCGACATAGCCGATGGTCTTGCCGCGTAGATCGTCGATGGTGCGATACGGGCTGTCGGCGCGCACGATGAGCGTGGTGTAATAGCCCGAAAGCCCCTCGGCGCTGCGGTTGGCCAGCACAGGAAACACCTTGTTCCCCATCTGGGCATGGGCATTGGCATAGGCCGCCGGGCCCATGGAGGCCATTTCCAGCTGGCCCGATGCCAGCGCCTGGATGATGCCGTTGTAATCGGCGGCCTTGAACACCTTCACCGGCAGGCCGGTCGATTTGGCGATATAGGCCTGATAGGCGTCCAGCCGTGCCAGCGCCGTGGGGTTTTCCTCGCCCAGATTGGCGCCGATGCGGACCTGTGCCACGTCCTTGCGCCAGCCCGACGCATCGGGATCGGCGCCCTTTTCGCCGCAGGCGGCCAGCGCCAGCAGTGCGGCAAGGGCAATTGATCGCATCAGCATCGGCCTGTCCCCCTTGATGATTGTTGATAGCCTGTGGTCATGACAAGCCCGCGACGCTGACCGGTTCCGGGCCCGGCCGGACGGCCTGCGTGAGCCGGACAAGCACCGCGTCGCTCTGCGCCCGATTGATGATATGATGCACCTGCGCGCCATGCCCGGCCGCTGCCTGCGCCTGGCCGGCAAATTTCAGGCGGTTGGGCGCATGATTATTCCAGGCCCAGCGAATCGGGTGATCCTGCCGCAGCAAGCGCGTCCAGCGCTCGTGGCAACCGGGAAACACCTCCTGGTCACCGGCGGCCCGCCGCACCGAACGGTTGATCACCTGCGCCATCACCTGCCAGCGCGGCAGATCGAGCCAGACCAGATCGGTGAGCCGCGGCAGGAGCAGCGGTCTAGTTATCGAATAGCCGCCCGACACCACCCAGTTGCCGCTGCGCGTGGCCGCATCGACATCGGCCAGAAACGCCTCCGGCTCGTGCGTATGCCGGTCATGCCAGCCCGGCCGCCAATTGATCAGATCAAGTTCGTGCCAGGCGATCCCGGTGCGTTCCGCCAGCGCTTGCGCAAAGGTGGATTTGCCCGAACCGCTGGTGCCGATCACCAGTACGCGCAAATCAGGGGGCCGCTGTTCAGGCGACCCCCCGGTATTGCGGCATGCTGCCTCAGTAACGGGCACGGACACCGAACAGGAAGCGCCGGCCGAAATATTCCAACTCATACGGACGCTCCGTGGTGCCCTGGTAAATCAGGCCGCGCTCGTCGGTGATATTGTTGATGTCGGCAAACAGCGTGATGTACCGGTTCACATCATAGCGCGCCGAAAAATCCACGCGCTGCTGCGCTTCCCAGATCAAGTCGCCGCCTGAACCACCGGGCCCCAGATCATTCGCGTAATCGCTGCGGTACTGATAGCTCAGGCGAAGTGATGCGCCGTACTTCTCGTAATAAACCGCGCCATTGACCACCCACTTCGATGTGCCCGGGAAATCGGCCTTGCGGGCACCGAGATCGACCTCGCCATCAACCAGCGTCACGCTGCCCTGAACGCCAAAGCCCGAGAGCGCGCCGGGGAGGAAGGTGAAGGGCTGCGTATAGGCAAGTTCAACGCCCTGCAAATAGCCCTTGTTGGCGTTGAGGGTCGTATTGAACTGATAGTCCGAACGATCGACCCC
>DAITMD010000006.1:0-23211 GCA_036835345.1 Sandarakinorhabdus sp.
AGGCGGAATGGACCCATGAGGGCCATTTCGCCGCCGCGCTCTGGCTGCTGCGCCATCGGCCCGATCTGGCAGCCCCGGATGGGTTGCGGGCATTGATCATGCGCTACAACGAAGCCACCAACACGCCCAACACGGACAGCGGCGGCTATCACCACAGCATCACCATCGCCTCGCTGCGGGCGGCGGTGCATCACTTGGGCTGTCATGCGCCCGATGCGCCGCTTGCAGGCGTGCTGGACGCGCTGATGGGATCGTCGCAGGGCCGGTCCGACTGGCTGCTGGCGCACTGGCACCGCGACACGCTGTTCAGCCCGGCTGCCCGGCGCGGCTGGGTGCCGCCCGACCGGGCGCCGCTGCCGTTTTAGCCCGGCAGCATCGCTGTCACCTCGATCTCGATCTTCATCGCCGGATCGATGAGGCCGACGAACACCACCGCACTGGCCGGCGGGTTCGCGCCAAAGGCAGCGCGCAGCTGCGGCCAGCAGGGTTCGAAATCGCTGCGTTCGGGCAAATAATAGGTCACGCGCACGACATGGGTGAAATCGGTGCCGGCTTGGCGCAGCGCCCGGCCGATGATGGTCAGCGCGTTGGCGCACTGGCCCTCCACGTCGGTGGGCAGTTCGCCGGTGTCGGGATTGCGGCCCACGGTGCCGGAAACGAACACGAACGGCGCGGCCACCGCGGCGCGGCAATAACCAACCTTGGCCTCCCACGGCGCGCCTGACGATATGCGGGTGATCACCTGTGGTGTCAGCGGCGCGGCAAGGCGCGGTTGCCGCCGATCGCCGGCAGGCCGCCAGACATTGTGTTGATGGCCGTCATCACCGAAACCTCGGCTGCCGGGCGCACCGGCAGCGGCGCCGCACCATCCAGCGCGACGATATCGCCGGCCAGGCGTTCCATCATTGCATCGGGCAGATCATCAGGCTCGGCAAACCGGCTGGCGACGGTCACGAATTCGCCGCGCTGCCGCGCCGACAGCACATCAAAGCCGATGGACAGAAGATCCTGCACATTGCCGTCACGGCCGATGCGGCTTGGGCCGCCCAGCACCACGGCAATCAGGCGTTTGCCGCCGCGAACTGCCGATGCGGCCAGGGTGAAGCCGGCGGCATTGGTAAAGCCGGTCTTGATGCCATCAACGCCGGGCATGGTGGTGAGCAGGTGATTGTGGCTGGGCACCTTGGTGCCGCGATAATCATAATGGGCCTGCGAAAACAGCGGATAATGCGCCGGAAAATCCCGCAGCATGGCGCGTGACAGGGTGACTATATCGCGCGCCGTGGTGGTTTGGTTCGGGTGCGGCAGGCCTGATGCGTTGTAGAAACGGGTGGAGGTCATGCCCAGCCGGCGCGCCGTTGCCGTCATCCGTTCGGCAAAGGCGGCTTCGCTGCCGCTGACATGTTCGGCCAAGGCCGCGGCAATATCGTTGGCGCTCTTGGTGGCGATCACGCCGAAGGCGTCACGCACACTGATGGTCGCGCCCACGCGCAGGCCCAGTTTTGACGGCGGCTGGTTCACCGCATGGCGGGAAATCTTCAGTTCATCGTCCAGCCGCAGGCGTCCGGCGGCCATTTCCTCGAACGCGACATACAGCGTCATCACCTTGGTGATGGAAGCAGGGTAACGGACTTCGTCGGCGCGGCGGGCATACAGCAGTTCGCCGGTATCATGATCGATCAGGATGGCGGCATAGCGCGGCGCAGAATAAAGGCTGCCAGCAAAGGCCGGTAGCGACACCAGTGCCGCCGCCGTCACAAGAGCTTGCATCAGACACCTGATTGCCAACGCTTTTTCTCCCGCCTCCAGTATCATACAGGTTAACCTGTTTTGTCCGTCGCTGCAAAGGGGGCAAATTGCCCGCGTCTGGCGGTAATATTTGCCCTTTGCCCGCACATCTGCCATGCGCCGCGCCACATGGATTATCGGTCCCCGCGATGAATGCCCCCTTTACCCCTGCTGCCGATCCGGTGTCGCAGCGCCGCACCTTTGCGATCATCTCGCACCCGGATGCCGGCAAGACGACGCTGACCGAAAAGCTGCTGCTGTTCGGCGGCGCCATCCATGCTGCCGGCGAAGTACGCGCCCGCGGGCAGAACCGCCGCGCCCGGTCAGACTGGATGAAGATTGAACAGGCGCGCGGTATTTCCGTCACGTCCAGCGTGATGACCTTCGAACGCGGCGGCGTGACCTTCAATCTGCTCGACACGCCGGGCCACGAGGATTTTTCCGAAGACACCTACCGCACGCTTACCGCCGTCGATTCCGCCGTGATGGTGATCGACGCCGCCAAGGGCATCGAGGCGCAGACGCGCAAATTGTTCGAAGTCTGCCGGCTGCGCGATGTGCCGATCATCACCTTCATCAACAAGGTGGACCGCGAAGGCCGCGATCCGTTCGATCTGCTCGATGAAATTGCCGACATGCTGGCGCTGGACGTGGCGCCGATCAACTGGCCGGCCGGGCTGGGCGGCGAATTCACCGGTCTTTATGATTTGCGCAACCATCGCTTCACGCCGCCCGATGGCAGTGACAGCCGGCTGGCCGGTGATGTGGTGCAAACCGGCGGCCTGGATGATCCGCAGCTGGCGGCGCTGGCCGGGCCGATGGCGGCACGGCTGCGCGAACAGGCGGAGCTGGCGGAAGGCGGCTATGCTGCACTTGATGTTGCGCAATATCGCGCTGGCGCGCTGACCCCGGTGATCTTCGGTTCGGCGCTGAAGGATTTTGGCGTCGTTGATCTGATCGATGCACTGGCGGCGCTGGCGCCCAGCCCGCGCCCGCAGCCGGCACTGCCGGCCCCGGTTGATCCGCGCGGCACCCAGGTGAGCGGTTTCGTGTTCAAGGTGCAGGCCAACATGAACCCGCAGCACCGCGATCGCATCGCCTTCCTGCGGCTGGCATCGGGCCGGTTCCGCCGCGGCATGAAGCTGAAGCAGATGTCCACCGGCAAGCAAATCGCCATCAATTCGCCGATCTTCTTCTTCGCGCAGGACCGGGAAATTGCCGAGGAAGCCTTTGCCGGCGACATTATCGGCATTCCCAACCACGGCGTGCTCAGGGTGGGGGACAGCCTGGTGGAGAAGGACGACATCAGCTTCACCGGCATCCCCAGCTTTGCCCCGGAAATCCTGCGGCGCGTGAAGCTGGACGATCCCACCAAGTCCAAGCAGCTCAGAACCGCGCTGACTGACATGGCCGAAGAGGGCGTGACCCAGCTGTTCAAGCCGGTGATCGGCAGCCAGTGGATCGTCGGCGTGGTGGGCCAGTTGCAGCTGGAAGTGCTGATCAGCCGGCTGGACGCGGAATACCGGGTAGCGGCCAGCTTTGAGCCGTCGCCTTACGAAACCGCGCGCTGGATCAGCGGCGCGCCGGCCGACATGAAGGCGTTTCTGGACGAGCACCGGGCCGCCATGGCCGAAGACCGCGACGGCGCGCCGGTGTTCATGGCGCGCGACAATTGGGAGCTGAACTTCGTCACCGGGCGTTTCCCGCAGGTTCGTTTCTCCGCGACGCGGGAACGCGCCTGATGGCCGGCCTGCCGGCGCCAGTGGCGGCGCTCTGGCTGCGGTTCCGGCAATCACGGTACCAGCTCTGGTGGATTGCTGCCGCAATTGCCGGCCTGTTCGCCCTGTTGCTGGCCTGGCTCGTGGCCACCGCGCCGCTGGGCCGGGCGCTGGAACCGGCGGCGCAGCCCAGCCTGATCCTGACCGACGCCACCGACAAGCCGATTGCCCGGCGCGGCGATTACAAGGACGAACCGGTCACCATCAAATCGCTGCCGGCGCATGTTCCGGCAGCCTTCATCGCCATCGAGGACCGGCGCTTCCGCGAGCATCTGGGCGTGGATCCGGCCGGCATAATGCGCGCGATGCTCACCAATGCCAGGGCCGGCGGCGTGCGGCAGGGCGGCTCGACGATCACCCAGCAGCTGGCCAAGACCAGCTTTCTGTCGTCGGAGCGCAGCCTGAGGCGCAAGCTGCAGGAAGTCATCATCGCGCTCTATCTCGAAGCGCGCCTGTCGAAGGACGAGATTTTGGCGAACTATATGTCGTCGGTCTATTTCGGCGACGGCGCCTATGGCATCCGCGCGGCGGCCCGCACCTATTTCGACAAGAGCCCGTCCGAACTGTCGCTGGGCGAAGCGGCGATGCTGGCCGGGCTGGTGCAGGCACCGTCGCGGCTGGCACCGTCACGCCATCTTGCCCGCGCGCAGGAACGCAGCCGGCAGGTGCTGGCGGCTATGGTGGAGACCGGCGCGATCAGCGCAGCGCAGGCCCGCGCCGTGCAACTGGCGCAGTATCGGCCCGGCCGCCGGCAATTGCCCACCGGCAGCTATTTTGCTGATTGGGTGCTGGCCGAGGCGCGCGACGTGATCGAGGCCGATTATGGCGAGACGGTGGTGAAGACCACGCTGGATCCAAAGCTGCAGGCGATTGCGGAAAATATGGTCACCGATGGCCTGGCCCGCGCGCAGGGGCTGAATGTCAGCCAGGCGGCGCTGGTGGCGATGCGGCTGGATGGCCGGGTGGTGGCGATGGTGGGCGGCACCGATTACAAGGCCAGCAGCTTCAACCGCGCCACGCAGGCCCAGCGCCAGCCGGGCAGCTCGTTCAAATTGTTCGTCTATCTGGCGGCGCTGGAAGCGGGGATGAAGCCGGGGGACACGGTTGTCGATGAGCCGATCGAGATCTGCGAGAAGGACGACAAGCCCGGCGAATGTTACGCCCCGGAAAATGACGACCGGCGGTTTCGCGGGCAGATCAGCCTGGCCACCGCCTTTGCCGCCAGTTCCAATGTTGCAGCGGTGAAGCTTGCACAGCAGGTGGGCATCCCCGCCGTTGCGGCGCAGGTGAAGAAACTGGGCATCAGCGGCGGTGTGAGCATCTATCCGGCGATGGCGCTGGGCACCACGCCGATCCCGCTGATCGACATGACGCGCGCCTTTGCCGCCGTGGCCGCCGGCACCTATCCGGTGACGGCCACCGGCCTGTGGAAAGACGGCAAATGGCCCGAAAAGGTAACACCGCCAGAGGCCACCCGGACCAGCTGGCCGGTGCGCGCCGACATGATGCAGATGCTGGCATCGGTGGTGCGCGGCGGCACTGGCAATGCCGCCCGCCTGCCCGTGCCGGCATGGGGCAAGACCGGCACCACCCAGAATCACCGTGATGCGCTGTTCATCGGCTTTGCTGGCGATCTGGTGGTGGGCGTGTGGGTGGGCAACGATGACAATTCACCGATGGCCGCCAGCATCGTGGGCGGTGGCCTCCCGGCGCGGCTGTGGAAGGGCTTCATGAGCCAGGCGCTGGTGGCGGAGGGCAAGATGGCCCGCGAAAGCGAAGTGGCACCGGTCAAGGAGATCGACATGGATGCCATCGCGGCCGATCTGGAGACGATGGAACTGCAACTGGATGGCAGCCCGGTCACGCCGCCGGACGGCGAAGCGCCAACCGAAGCGCCGGTAGCCCCGCAGGCTGAAGGCCAGCCTGCCGAAGCCTACTCCTTGTAAAGCCGGTCCAGCCGTTCGCCATAGACCTGCCGCAGCACGTGGCGGCGGATCTTCAGGCTGGGTGTCAATTGCTGATTGTCGGTGCTGAACGGTTCATCGGCGATGATCACCCGCCGCACCTTTTCGGTCACGCTCAGCCGCTGGTTCACGCGGTCCACGGCGCTCTGCATGGCGCGCACGAATTCCGGTTCATCGCGCAGCTTGTGCAGATCGGCGGGCAGGCCCTGGTCGCGGGCAAAGGCCAGCGCCCATTCGGCTTCGGGCACGACCACACCCACCAGATAGGGCCGCTTGTCGCCAGACACCATCGCCTGGGCAATCTCGTCCTGCAGGGTGAGCATGCCCTCCACCCGCTGCGGCGCGACATTGTCGCCCTTGTCGTTGACGATGATGTCCTTCTTGCGATCGGTGATGACCAGATGGCCATCCTTGTCGAGATGACCGATATCGCCGGTGTAGAGCCACCCGTCCTTCAGCGCCTTGTGGCTTTCGGCGTCGTTCATCCAGTAACCGTCCATCACCAGCTCGCCGCGCACCAGTATTTCGCCGTCGGGCGCAATCTTCACCTCAACGCCGGTCAGCGGCGGGCCAACCGTGTGCATCTTCAAGGTGGCGCGCGGGCGGTTGCAACTGATCACCGGGCCGGCTTCGGTCTGGCCATAGCCCTGCAGGATCGGAATGCCGATGGCGGTGAAGAAAATGCCGACCTCCGGATTGAGCGGCGCGCCGCCGGCCACCATCGCGCGCAGCCGCCCGCCAAACTTGGCACGGATATTCTTGCGGATCGTGCGCTCCAGCGCCTGATCGATCAGCCGGTCCGCCAGCGACAGCGTCTCGCCCTTGGCCTCCTTGCGGGCAATGCCCAGCGCCTGGTTGAGCAGCGTGATCGCCAGACCGCCCTGCTTCTCGATCTGTTTGGCGATGCGCATGCGCAGCACTTCGAACAGGCGCGGCACCACCACCATGAAGGTCGGGCGGATTTCCTCGATATTGGCGGCCAGCTTTTCCAGCCCTTCGGCATAGGCGATCTGCCCGCCCATGCCGATCGGCATATACTGCCCGGCGGTATGCTCATAGGCGTGGGATAGCGGCAGGAACGACAGGAACAGCTCGCCCGGCACGTCGCCGGGGAAGAAATCCTGTTCGATCACCGCGATGGCACCGGCGATGTTGCACAGGATCGCGCCATGATGCTGCCGCACACCCCGCGGCGCGCCGCCGGTGCCGCTGGTGTAGATGAGGCAGGCCAGATCCTCGCGCTTCATGGTGGCGCGGGCCAGCGCGGCGCTGCGATCAGCCTCCAGAAACAGCGCGCGGCCCGCCAGCAAATGAGTCCACTGGTGGATGGCCAGGCCCTGCACATCGGCCAGCGGTTCCATGGTGATGACGGTACGGCAGCTTTCGGTGGCCAGCGCGGCCGGAAGAAGATTCTTCGCCAGCTTGGGCCCCGAAACCAGCACGGCGCGGGCGCCGCTGTTGGTCAGGATGTGCAGATGATCGGCTTCGGTGTTGGTGGTATAGGCCGGCACGGTGATGGCGCCGGCAGCCATGATCGACAGATCACCCAGGCACCATTCGGGGCGGTTTTCCGATACCAGCACCACCCGGTCGCCCTTGCCGATGCCCAGCGCGTTCAGCGCCGCCGACATCGCCGCCACCATGTCGCGCGCTTCGCCCCAGCTGATGGTGCGCCATTCGCCGCCCTGCCTGGCGGTGAGGAACGGCATGGCCGGCTGTTCATCGGCGCGGTCAAGGAACAGCCGCACCAGATTGGGCGCGGCATCCACTCGCGCAGCATTGGCGGCAGGCCGCAGCGGCGGCAGTTTCGGCAGCATCACACTCTCCCCAAGGGCAGCTTTCGCCTTCCCGCCTGCTTCGTCAATAGCCTGCCGGCCGGCCCTCACCGCGCGCGTCGGCCCCGCCGCGCCAGCCGCCCTCCACGCGCTGCACGCCATTCAGCTTGAGCGGCAGGGCCGTCGCCACCGGCGTGTGGCCCATACCGATGAAGGCTGGAATCATCGCCTCCAGCATCGTGCCCTTTTCCACGGCAAAACGATCCTGAATGGCAATCAGCTGCGGCAGCGCGATGGCCTCCTCCACCGGCAGCCCCCAATCCAGCACGCCAATGATCGCCTTGGTCACCTGCGCCACGATGGTCACGCCGCCAGCCGCGCCAATGGCCAGGATCGGCTTGCCGGCAGCATCGTAAACGATGGTGGGCGACATCGCCGAGCGCGGGCGCTTGCCCGGCTGCACATGGTTGGCGGTCAATTTGCCCTGGTCTTCCGGGGCGAAATTGAAATCGGTCAGTTCGTTGTTCAGCACAAAGCCTTCGGCCACCAGCCCTGAGCCGAAGGTCTTTTCCACCGTGCTGGTCCAGGTGGTGACATTGCCCGCCGCGTCGGCCACGGCGAAATTGGTGGTGCCGGCCACTTCATTGTCGGCCGCGTTCACCCGCGCGGCTGGCGCGCCGGGCGGCATCCCGGCTTCGGCTTTGGCCATCCGCCCACCGGCGCTGATCAGGGCAGAACGTGCGCCAAGATAGGCAGGATTGGCCAGGCCGCTGGTGGGCACCGCCACAAAGCCCGGATCGGCAATCCATTTTTCGCGGTCGGCATAGGCCAGCCGCTGGCTTTCGCCGAACAGATGCCAGGCCACCGGATTGTCCTTGCCCAACCCCTTCATGTCGAAGCGTTCCAGCTGCTTGAGCATGGCCAGCACGCCGTTGCCGCCGGACGAGGGCGGGCCCATCCCGCACACCTTGTATTGGCGGTAGCTGCCGCACACGGGCGCGCGCACCTCGGCCTTGTAGGCGGCCAGATCGGCCAGGGTCATCGCGGTCGGATTGGCCTCGGCGGTGCTCACCGTCTTCACGATCGCCTCGGCAATCGCGCCTTTATAGAATGCATCCGGGCCGTTGCTGGCGATCAGCCTGAGCGTGGCGGCCAGCCGGTCGTTGCGGAACTTGGTGCCAGCCGTCAGCGGCGCGCCGGCCTGATCGAAATAGAGCGCGCGGCCTGCCGGGCCGGCCTGTTTCAGACTGTCCTGCCCAAAGGCGATGAAGCGCGCCATGGTGGGCGAGATGGTGAACCCCTCTGCCAGCGTGATGGCCGGCTGGAACAGGGCCGACCACGGCAGCTTGCCCCATTTCCTGTGAGCCTCGGCAGCCAGCGCCAGATTGCCCGGCACGCCCACGCTTCGCCCGCCGGTGGCAGCCTTCATGAACGGCAGCGGCTTGCCATCATCGTCCAGAAACTGCTTCGCGCTGGCCACGCCGGGGGCCTTTTCGCGGCCATCGATGGTGGTCAATGCGCCGCTGGCCGGTTGATAGACCATGAAGCCGCCGCCGCCGATGCCGGAACTTTGCGGTTCCACCACCGTGAGGGCCAGCATGGTGGCGATGGCGGCATCGGCCGCGCTGCCGCCCTGCCTCAGAATGCTCAGCCCGGCTTCACTGGCCAGCGGGTTGGCGGCCGACACCACGGCCCGGAACGGCCCGGCACCAGCCGTACTGGCGGCCTGCACCGGCCCGCTGTCGGCATCTTTGGGGATCGGCTGCGCCCCGGTAGCGGTGGCACACAGGGCGGCGGAAAGCAGGAAAGATCGCATCATGGCCCGGCACCTTAGGCGGTTTGGCGCGTCTGAAAAGAGCCTAAACCGCAGCGGCCGTCGCCGCGCTCAGGCTGGCAAAGCCATCCCGGCGCAGCAGCGCGGCCAGTTCGGCCTTGATGCGCATCACCAGCCCCGGCCCTTCATAGACCAGCGCCGAATAAAGCTGCACGGCGCTGGCACCGGCGCGGATACGGTCATAGGCGTCCTGCCCGCTGGCAATCCCGCCCACCGCAATCAGCGGCAGCGCGCCGCCGGTTTCGGCGCGGAAGCGGTGCAGCGCTGCCAGCGCCAGATCCTTGAGCGGCGCGCCGGACAGCCCGCCCGCCTCGCCGGCATGGCGGCTGGCCAGCGCGGGGCGCGAAATGGTGGTGTTGGAAACGATCAGGCCATCAATGCCGCCATCGATGCAGGCGCGGGCAATTGTGGCCCAATCATCCGCCCCCTGATCGGGCGCGACCTTTACGAACACCGGCACATCGATCCGCCCACGCGCCGCCATCACCCGGGCAATCAGATCGGCCAGCGCCGCACCATCCTGCAGGCTGCGCAGGCCCGGCGTGTTGGGGGAGGAGATGTTGACCGTGACATAAGACGCCAGCGGGGCAAGCGCCCGCAGGCCGGCAACATAATCTTCGGTGCGATCTTCACTGTCCTTGTTGGCGCCCAGATTGATGCCGACCACGCCCGCCCGGCCAGCGCGCTGCGACAGGCGGGCATGGGCAAATTCGACGCCCTTCGAATTGAAGCCGAAGCGGTTGATGACGGCGCGGTCTTCCACCAGCCGGAACAGGCGCGGCTTCGGGTTGCCCGGCTGCGGGCGCGGGCACACGCTGCCGCACTCCACGAAACCAAAGCCCAGTTTCAGCATGGCGTCCGGCACTTCGGCATCCTTGTCGAACCCGGCAGCCAGGCCAATGGGATTGGGCAGGCGCAGCCCGGCCAGTTTGACGGCGAGGATAGGATCATCTACCGGCGCGGCCGGAACCAGCCCGGTTTTCAGCGCCGCCAGCGTCAGATTGTGCGCAGCTTCAGGATCGAGCGCGAACAGCAGGGGTTTCAGGGCGGCAAACATCGCCTGCCGCCATGGCAGGGCGCTGCGCGCCGTTCAATCCCCCTCCTCATCGCGGCCGACCAGCGCCAGCGCCCGCGCCCGCCGCTGATGCAGCGCGCACCAGTGCACCAGCGCCTCCTCGCGCCCATGCGTCACCCACACTTCGGCCGGATTGAGTTCGGTGATGGTGGCGGTCAGTTCGTCCCAATCGGCGTGATCGGAAATCACCAGCGGCAGTTCGATGCCGCGCTGCACGGCGCGCTGCCGCACCCGCATCCAGCCCGATGCCATGGCGGTGACCGGATCGGGCAGGCGGCGGCTCCAGCGATCATTCAGCGCGGATGGCGGCGCAATCACGATATGCCCGGCCAGCGCCGCGCCCTTCAGCGTGCCGACCGGGCGCAGATCGCCCAGATCCACGCCCTGCGCCTGATAAAGTTCACACAGCGCCGTCATCGCGCCGTGCAGATAGATGGGCGCATCGTGGCCGGCGCGGCGCAGCTCGGCAATCACTCGCTGCGCCTTGCCCAGCGCATAGGCGCCCACCGCGATGCAGCGATCGGGATTGGCGGCCAGCGCGCCCAGCAGTTTCGCCACTTCGGTGCCGGTGTCGGGATGGCGGAACACCGGCAGGCCGAAGGTGGCTTCGGTGATGAAGATATCGCAGGCCAGCGGTTCAAACGGGGTGCAGGTGGGATCGGGCCGGCGCTTGTAATCGCCCGACACGATGATGCGGGTGCCGGCCTTTTCCAGCACCACCTGCGCCGAACCCAGCACATGGCCGGCCGGCAGCAGCATGATCGTGATGCCATCGCCCAGCGCCAGCCGCTCGCCAAGGCCAAGCGCCTGCCCGCCCGGTTGCGGCCCGAAGCGCTGCTGCATGATGGCCAATGTTTCGGCGGTTGCCAGCACCTTTTCGTGCCCGGCGCGGGCGTGATCGGCATGGCCATGGGTGATGATGGCGCGGCCCGCGGCGCGCGACGGATCAATCCACGCATCGATGCCGGGCAGATAGAGCCCGTGCGCGTGCGGCTGGATCCAGTCAGGCGGCGCGATCATCACAGCAGCGATGCCAGCTTGCCTTCCCCCTGTCACCCTTGCCATGGGTCGCAGTCGTGGAACTTCCCCCCATCATCTCGCGGTGGTTCGCCGCGCGCGGCTGGCAGGTGCGCGCGCATCAGCTTGCCATGCTGGATGCGGCGGCGCGCGGCCGGCACGCACTGCTCACCGCGCCCACCGGGGCCGGCAAGACGCTGGCCGGGTTCCTGCCCACGCTGGCCGATCTGGCAACGCGGGAGCATGAAGGTCTGCACACGCTCTATATCTCGCCATTGAAAGCTTTGGCCGTGGACGTGCAGCGCAACCTGCTGAACCCGGTGGCCGAAATGGGGCTGGAGATCAGCATCGAGACCCGCACCGGCGACACGCCATCGGATCGCAAGGCAAGGCAAAAGGCGCGCCCGCCGCACATATTGCTCACCACGCCGGAAAGCCTCGCCATCCTGCTCTCCGCGCCGGAAGCCGCCACCATGATGGCGGGGGTGAAGCGGGTGATCATCGATGAAATCCACGCCTTCGGCACCACGAAGCGCGGCGATCAGCTGATTCTGGCGCTGGCCCGGTTGCAGCGGCTGGCGCCCGCCATGCGCCGGGCCGGCCTTTCGGCCACCATCGCCGATCCGGAAAGCTGGGCCGGCTGGCTGGCGCCCGATGCCGATGCGGACCAGGTGGAGATCGTGCGCGCCGAGGGGGGTGCGCAGCCGGATATCGATATTTTGGTGATCGACGATCGCATTCCGTGGGGCGGCCACAACGGCCGCTGGGCGGCGCGGGCGGTGATGCAGCGCATCGCGGCGGCGCGGCTGGCCATCGTGTTCGTCAACACGCGGGCGGTGGCCGAACTGGTGTTCCGCGATCTGTGGGCCGAAAATGATGATGCGCTGCCCATCGGCATCCACCACGGCAGCCTCGCGCCCGAAGCCCGCCGCAAGGTGGAGGCGGCGATGGCGGCAGGCCGGCTGCGCGCCATTGTCGCCACGGCATCGCTGGATCTGGGGCTGGATTGGGGCGATGTCGATCTGGTGGTGCAGATGGGCGCCCCCAAGGGTGCCTCGCGCCTGCTGCAGCGCACCGGCCGCGCCAATCACCGCATGGACGAAGCCAGCCGCTGCCTGATCGTGCCCGGCAACCGGTTTGAATATCTGGAGGCGCTGGCGGCGCGCGATGCCGCGCTGGCCGGCGAGCTTGATCCCGATGGCTTCCGCCCCGGCGCGCTGGATGTGCTGGCGCAGCATGTGGTGGGCTGTGCCGCCGCCGGGCCGTTTCGGGCCGACGATCTCTATGACGAAGTGAAAAGCGCCGCGCCCTACGCCGGCCTCACTCGCGCCGTGTTCGACCATGTGCTGAACTATGCGGCCACCGGCGGCTATGCGCTCAAGGCCTATGAACGCTATCAGCGGCTGATCCCGCAGGCCGATGGCCGCCTGCGGCTGCGCTCACCCGCGCTGGCCCGGCAATGGCGGATGAACAGCGGCACCATCGTGGAGGCGGTGGCGATGAACGTGGTGTTCGGCACCGGCAGGCCCGGGCGCGGCGGGCGCCGGCTGGGCCAGGTGGAGGAATATTTTGCCGGGCAATTGCGCACGGGCGACAGTTTCATGTTCGCCGGGCAGGTGCTGGAAGTGACGGGCTTTGACGGCGCCGACATTCATGTGCGGATGGGGCGCGGCACGCCCAAGGTGCCGGTCTATGCCGGCGGGCGCATGCCGATGACCACGCGGCTGGCGGCGCGGGTGCGCGGGCTGATGAACACGCCGGCGCGCTGGGCCGACATGCCGGCCGATGTGCGCGAATGGCTGGCCATTCAGGCGCGGGTGTCGCGACTGCCCGGGCTGGACGATGTGCTGATCGAAACCTTCGAGCGTGATGGCCGCTGGTATCTGGCCTGCTACGGCTTTGCCGGCCATCCGGCGCACCAGACATTGGGCATGCTGATCACCCAGCGTATGGAACGCGCCGGGCTGATGCCTTTGGGCTTTGTCGCATCGGATTACGCCATGGTCTGCTGGAGCCTCAATCCGGTGGATGATCCGCGTCCGCTGTTCGATCCGGCGGTACTGGAGGATGAACTGGCGGCGTGGCTGGCGGCGTCGCCCTTCCTGCGCCGGGCCTTTCGCGAGGTGGCGATCATCGGCGGCCTGATCGAACGCACCCAGCCCGGCGTGCAGAAAAGCGGCAAGGCGATGAGCGTTTCGGCTGATCTGATCTATGACGTGCTGCGCCGGCACGAGCCTGATCATCTGCTATTGACCGCAGCGTGGACCGATGCGCGCGGCAAGCTGACCGATATCGCGCGCCTCGCTGATCTGCTGGAGCAAGCGCACGTCAATCTCACCCATGTTCGCCTTGCCCATGTCTCGCCGCTGGCGGTGCCATCGCTGCTTACCATCGGGCGCGAACGGGTGGGCGAAGCGGCGGATTCGGCGCTGCTGCTGGAGGCCGAAGCGCTGATTGCCGAAGCGATGCAGCTGTGAAACACGGGTGCCTGTGACGACACCGCCCACCCTGTTCGGCCATCCCAGAGGTCTTGTCGTGCTGGCCGGCACGCAATTGTGGGAGCGGTTCTCCTTCTACGGCATGCAGACGCTGCTGACGCTCTATCTCGTCAACCATCTGCTGAAACCCGGCCAGATCGAAGCTGTGTGGGGCTTTGCGGCGTTTCGCAGCGCGCTGGAGGCCATCACCGGCCCGCTCGGCACGCTGGCGCTGGCGGCGCAGATTTTCGGCCTCTACATCGGCCTGTTCAACATCGTGCCGCTGCTGGGGGCGTGGGCCGGCGATGGCCCGCTGGGGCAGCGCCGCACGGTTGTGATCGGGCTGATCCTGATGGCCGCCGGCCATCTTGCCATGACATCGGAAGCGCTGTTCCTGATTGCGCTGGCGCTGCTGGTGCTCGGCGGCGGGCTCTTGAAGGGCAATCTCTATGCGCAGGTCGGGCAGCTCTATCATGGCGACGATCCAGCCAATGATCAGGCGCGGCCTCGCGCCTATGCGCTGTTCCTGCTGGTGCTCAACATCGGTGCGTTCGCGGCGCCGCTGGTGTGCGGCACATTGGGGGAGCTTTACGGCTGGCACTGGGGATTTGGCGCGGCCGGCATCGCCATGCTGGCCGGGCTGATCATCTATCTGGCCGGGGCGCGCTGGCTGCCGCCCGATGTGCGCCGGCAGCGCGGCAGCGGCGGGCGCGAAGCGGGCGACACCCGCCGCATCATTGCCATTCTGGCGATACTGCTGCCCTACACGGTAATCTTTGCCGGCGCGATGCAGGCCTATAATCTGCTGCTGGTGTGGGCCGAACACAGCATGGACCGCGACATTGCCGGCTTTGCCATGCCGGTCACCTGGCTGCTGTCGATCGATGGCGCCGGCACTATTGCCGGCATCGCCCTGATGCTGTGGGTGTGGCGCTGGCTGGCGCAGCGCGGCATCGAGCCCGATGCGCTGGGCAAGATTGCCGTATCCGGTGCGCTGGTGGCGGCGGCGTGGGCGCTGCTGGCGGCGGCAACGGCGGCCATGGCGCTGGTGCCACTGCTGATCGTGGCGGCGTTCTTCCTGGTGCTCGATCTGTCCTATGGCTGGCTGGAGGCACCGGCCAACGGCTTTGCCGCCGCCACCGCCCCGCCGCGCCTGCTCACCACGATGATCAGCCTCAACATCATGGCGTTCGGGCTGGCCAACATCATTTCGGGCTGGCTGGGGCGGTTTTATGAACCGCTCGGACCGGCGGGCTTCTGGTGGCTTAATGCCGCGATTGGCGCCGGCGGCGGCATGCTGGCACTGGCGCTGCGGCCCGTTGTGCGCCGGCTGCTGTTGCCGCTTGCATCGGCCGCCCCTGCCGCTGCATAGCCGGCTGCGATGGATGTTTCCTTTTCGTTCGCAGGGGAGGCCCTGCACCCGCTGGCCTGCGGCGGCCTGTGGTGGCCGGCCGAACGCACGCTGTTCGTGGCCGATCTGCACCTGGAAAAGGCCAGCCATTTCGCAGCGCGCGGCTGGCTGCTGCCGCCGCACGCCACGGCCGATACGCTGGCGGCGCTGATCGACGCGGTAGAGGCAACCGGGGCCGAGCGGCTGGTCTGCCTTGGCGACAGTTTCCACGATGTCGGCGGCCCGGATCGCCTGCTGCCCGAAACCCGCCACGCGCTGGGCCTGATGGTGGCGCAGCTGGATTGGTGGTGGATCACCGGCAACCATGATGATGATGCGGCAGCGGCGCTGGGCGGCCGGGTGATGGGCGAGGCGCAGCTGGGCCCGCTGATGTTGCGTCACGAAGCCGATCCGGCCGATCCGCAGCCTGAACTGTCCGGGCATTTTCACCCCAAGCTGGTGGTGCGGCAACGCGGCCGCCACATCAGCCGGCGCTGCTTTGCGCTGTCGGCCACCAAGCTCATCCTGCCGGCCTTCGGAGCGTTCACCGGCGGGCTTGATGTTGCCGATCCGGCGCTGCGGGCGGCGCTGGCCGGGCCGGCGGCGGCGCTGGTGGTGGAAGGGCAGCGGCTGCTGCGCTTTGCCGTGAATTGACTGTCTGGCGGGCTTGCAACCTGCAATCACCGCTTGACCTGCCGGGCGCGAGCGCAAACAAGCCGCGCAGCAGACAGAGGTGGAAATGTCGATCAAGCCAGTGAAAACCGCCGTGTTCCCGGTTGGCGGGCAGGGCACGCGCTTCCTGCCGGCCACCAAGGCGATGCCCAAGGAAATGCTGCCGGTGGTGGATCGCCCGCTGCTGCAATATGCCGTGGACGAAGCGCTGGCCGCCGGGATCGAGCGGCTGGTGTTCGTGACGGCGCGCGGCAAGGGCGCGCTGGAGGATTATTTCGATATCGCCCGCGAACTGGTCGACAGCCTGAAGGCCAAGGGCAAGCATGCCGAACTGGCGGTGCTGGAAGCCACGTGGATCGAACCGGGGCGGCTGGTGTACGTGCGGCAGCAGGATCCATCCGGGCTGGGCCATGCCGTGTGGTGCGCCCGCCATGTGGTGGGCCGCGAGGCATTTGCCGTGCTGCTGCCCGATGAACTGCTGTGGAACCCGGCCAATCCGCCGCTCAAGGAAATGTGCGAGGCCTACAGCCGGCTGGGCGGCAACATCATTTCGGTGCTGGAAGTGCCGGCCGAGCAGACCCACCGTTATGGCATTGTCTCGCCGGGCGCGGCCGATGGCCTGATTACCGAGGTGAAAGGCCTAGTGGAAAAGCCGGCGCAGGGTACGGCGCCGTCACGGTTGGCCGCCATCGGGCGCTATATCCTGCAACCCGAAGTGATGGACGTGCTGGAACAGGGCAAGCGTGGTGCCGGCGGCGAGGTTCAGCTCACTGATGCGATGGCCGAAATGATTGGCGTGCAGGCTTTTCATGCGCTCACTTTCACCGGCACGCGCTTTGATTGCGGCGACAAGGCCGGCCACGTGATGGCCAACGTGGCGCTGGCGCTGGAACGTGAGGACGTCGGCCCCGCCGTCAGGGCATGGCTGAAGCAGCTGGACCTGTGACGCCGCTGTCCAGCCGGTCAAGGCGGTAGCCGAAGCCATAGATGCTGGACAGCCGCCAGCCCTGATCCGGGCGCAGCAACAGCCGCTTGCGCACCTGCGCGATGTGCGCGTCCAGCGTGCGGCTGCCCGGCGTTTCCGCCCGCCCCCACACGCTGGCCATGATCTGCGCGCGCGACAGCGGTGCGCCGGCATGGCGCACCAGCAGCCGGGCCAGCGCAAATTCCTTCATCGTCAGCTGCACCGGCATGCCATGCACCCGCACCTGGCCGCTGCGATCATCGAACTCCAGCAGCCCGCCGCGCCGCCCGGCATGACCATTGGCGCTGCGCCGTGCGCCCAGCCCGGCCACGGCCGCCATCAGGACGGTCGGCGAACAGGGTTCGGGCAGCAGCGCATCGGCAGCTTCGGCAATCGCGCCGGGCATCGCTGCATCGGTGATCAGGATGATGGCGGGCGCCGGCACCAGCCGGGCGCGCAGCCGGTGCATCAGGGCAACGCCCGAAAGCGCCTCCCCGCCCCACGGCATCAGCAGCAGATCAAACCGATCGTCCTGCACCGCCGATTCCAGCGCCTGGCAATCGGGGAACCGCACCGGTTCATGCCCTGCCCCGCTCAGCGCCGCCGCCAGCCGGGCTGATTGCGCAGGATCGGCATGCACCACTCCAATCCGCATAAACAGCGACCCCATCTATTCGCAGCTTGGCAAATAACAGATCGCAGCAACGCCGAAAACAGCAAATGATATTGCATATCATGTGCCAATAGTGAGGCTATTTCGCGGCTGAAGGCAATTCCACGACCTGCAGTTTCTGCAGCTGCCGCACTGATCTTGCGGCGCGGGCTTCCCCCGGTGCCACCAGCCGCAGCGGGCCGTCTTCAGCGGCGATCGGCTTGTCATCGCAGCGACCGGTTACGATCACCGGACGGTTGCCCAGCTTTGGATCCAGTTCGGCCAGCGTGAAGGCCACCCGATAGCCATCGGCGGCTTCCGCCACGATCAGGGTGGTCAGCGCCGGGCCGCGCAGCGCCTCGCCCGCCGGCAGGCCCGCCGCCGCCGCCAGATCAGACAGGCGCACGCCTTCGCATTGATGCGTCTGCCCATGCGCGGTGAAACTGGCCGATGTGCGCGGCAGCCGGGCCAGTGTGGCGGCATCGATGGGCAGTTCCAGCGGCAGGGCGGCGGCAAACAACAGGGGCAGCAACATGGTCAATTCCTTGGTGATGATCAGGCCACAACGCAAAGGGATAGCAGGGCAGTGGCCATCCGCAACATTGACGGGACAGCGAATCCCGATAGGTGACGGCAGATGACTGTCACCGATCTTGCTGCCCCCTTTGATACGCGTCTGCTGCGCGATGCCTTCGGCTGCTTTGCCACCGGGGTTACAGTGGTGACCAGCCAGTCACCGGCCGGGGATCGTGTCGGGCTGACAGCCAACAGCTTCACCTCGGTCAGCCTGGACCCGCCGCTGCTGCTGTTCTGCCCGGCCAGCGGCGCATCGGCGCTGCCGGTGCTCAGGGCCAGCGGGCGCTTTGCCATCAACATTCTCGATCTGGATGGGCAGGCGGTCGCCGATCGCTTCACCCGCCGCGGCATCGATCGCTTTGCCGAACATGACTGGATCGATTGGGACGGGGTGCCGGTGCTGGCCAGTGCCAAGGCAGTGTTCGCCTGCGCGCTGCACGCCGATCATGATGGCGGCGATCACCGCATCATCGTCGGCCGGGTCACGCGCCTGTCGCTCGATACGGGCCGCGAGCCGCTGCTCTATCTGCACGGCCGTTACCGCCGGGTGCATGTTGGCTGAACCGCCCGCCTCGCCGCCCGCTGCAGCGCGCGATGCCGCCGAAACGGCGGCGCTGGCCAAGGGCGGCCGCACCAGTTTCTTTGGCTATGTGCTGCGGCTGGCGGCGCGCTTCCCCTTCCTGTTCATCGCCGGCCGGCTCTATGGCGCCGAAGCCTTGGGCCGTTTCGCCTATGCCACTATGGTGGTGGAACTGGCGGCGATGCTGGCCACACTGGGCCTCAAACGCGGCCTTGCCGAAGACATGGCCCGCCGCCCGGGTGAGGAGGCCGCCGCCCTGTTCGATGCGCTGATCGTGGCGCTGATCGTCTCGTTGGCCGGCGCAGCCCTGCTGGTGGCGCTGCCCGAACTGCTGTTTCCCGCCACCCGCCTGCATCCGCTGGACCGCTGGTTCGCGCTGATCATCCCGTTCATCGCGCTGGCCGATGTGGCGCTGGCCGGGCTGGCCTTTCACCACGATATCGGCGCGCAGGTCAGGGCGCGGTCGATCATCGAACCCTGGGTGCTGTCCATTGCGGCGCTGGCGCTGGCGTTCACCGCCTGGAAAAGCGACGGGATGCTGATCGCCTATCTGCTGTCGATGGTGGCGGCGTTCGTGGCGGCGATGGTGCCGGCGCTGGCGCGCTTTGGCTGGCCGCCGGGCTGGCGGGTGGAGCCGGCGCGGCTGTGGCGGCTGGTGCGCCTGAATGGCCCGCTGGCGGGTGCCGATCTGGCCGAATGGGGCGCGCGCCGGCTCGATATCTTCATCCTGGGCCGCTTTGCCTCGGCCGAAATTGTCGGCATCTATTATGTCGCGCAGCAGCTGGCTTCGTTGCCGCAGCGGCTGAAGTCCAGCTTCGATCCGATCCTCGGCCCGGTGCTGGCTCGCAATCTGGCGGCGGGCAATCTGGCCAAGGCGGCCAGCCATGTCCGGCAGATCAGCTTCTGGGTGGCGGCGGCGCAGTTGGGTGCAGTGCTGATGCTGGGCATCACCGGCAAGGCCGGCATGGGCCTGTTCGGCCCGGTGTTCGCCGGCGGCGTTCTGGTGCTGGTCATGCTGCTCACGGTGGAACTGTTCGCGGCGCAGGCAGCGGTGGCCGAAGGCGCGCTGATCTATGTGGCGCGCGGGCGCAACCTGATGTGGTCTGTGGTGGGGCTGGTGGTGCAGGCCGGCCTGTCGCTGGTGCTGGTGCCGATGTGGGGCGGGGTGGGCGCTGCGGCGGCGCTGGCGGCGGCGGCGCTGCTGCAATCGGTGGCGAAATCGCGCCTGCTGCAAGGCCGGCTGGGCCATCCCGTTTCGGGCTGGCGGCTGTCGCTGCTGGCGGCGGCGCTGCCCACGGTTGGCGTTGGCCTGCTGGTGCTGCGCACGCCCGAACCCATTCAGCTTACCATCGGCGTGGTCGCCATTCTTGGCACCTATGGCTTCATCATGTGGCGCTTCGGCTTCAAGGGCGCCGATCGCCTGCTGTTCAGCCGCAGCCTGAAAAAGATCGAGGCCGAAGCCGAGCTGCCGATCATCCAAAGCCCGGAGGCGGCGGCGGATACGCCATCCCGCTGATCGCCGCGCCGGGCGTGCCGGCAACAACGGCGGCGTAAATATCGTCGCCCAGCGGCGAATCCGCCACGACCAGGGCCGCAAACGTGAGCAGCGGCAATGCCGCCAGCCCCCACAGCCAGGCCGGGTGCAGGCCATCGCCGGCCCGCCATTCCCGCCACGCCAGCCACGCCGGAAACAACATGCCCGGCACCATCGCGATCTCCATCGCCCACGGGATCAGGAACGGCATCGGCAGCAGACGACCAAAAGCCGGTCCCATGATGCTGGCCAGCGCACACAGGTGCAGCCGCCGATGCCAGCCGGTGTCGCGCCGCCGCGCAATCGCCCACAGGGTCAGGCCGGCAAAGGCCAGCAGGCTGGCGCTGTTCTCCAGCAGAAACACCTGCGGACGGAAGAAGAACGGCGTGTTTCCCGATTGCAGGCGCGCCGCGCTGATGACGATGCCGGCCGGCACCATCAGGCCAATCCACGCCACGCCAATCCAGCCCAGCCGGCGATGCCAGTCCAGCCGGCCCCCGGCGGCCAGCCCGGCCTGCGCCGCCGACAGCGCCACCCAGCCAAAGAAGATGATCCCGTGCACATGCACAACCGCAGGCGCATCGAAGCTTGATCGGCCCATCGCCAGCTGAAACGAGAAGCCCAGCGCAAAGATCAGCGCCATCACCCAGGTGACGCGCGCCTGCGCCTGCCACTGCGCCGGCGTGCCGCCAGCCCCCACCACCGTTGCCATCGCCATTTCCCCACCCGGAAGCCGGCAGCAGATTACCGCAGCGTGCAACCAGCGTCCATCATGGACATTTTCGCCAGCTTGGCTGGCACGTGCCGCTGCGTCAGCTTGGCTCGCACAAACAGCCAGGGAGCAGCGGCATGATCGGCGTGATCGCGACACTGAAGATTCAAGACGGCAAGGCCGAGGCCTTCGAAGCGGTGTTCCGCGAGTTGAGCGCCGCGGTGCGCAGCCAGGAACCGGGCAATCTTTGCTACCAGCTCACCCGGTCCAAAGCCGATCCGCTTACCTACAAGGTGCTGGAAGTCTATGCCGATGCCGATGCCCTGAAGGCCCACGGCGAAAGCGCGCATTTCAAGGCCGCCGGGCCGGGCCTTGGCGCCTGCCTGGCGGGGCGTCCCGACGTGGAATATCTCGACGGCGTGAACTGACGGCTTACAGCGCCGCCTTCAGCGCCTCGGCCAGATCGGTCTTTTCCCAGCTGAAGCCGCCATCGGCCTCCGGCGTGCGGCCGAAATGGCCATAGGCGGCGCTGCGCTGATAGATCGGGCGGTTGAGGCCAAGGTGCGTGCGGATGCCGCGCGGCGTCAGCGCAAAGCCCAGCTTTGACGGATCGCCCAGCACCGCTTCCACGGCGCTTTCTGCCACTGTGCCGGTGCTGTGCAGATCGACGTGGATCGAAAGCGGTACCGCCACGCCAATGGCATAGCTCAGCTGGATCGTGCAGCGCTTGGCCAGCCCGGCGGCCACGATATTCTTGGCCAGATAGCGGCACACATATGCAGCGGAACGGTCAACCTTGGTGGGATCCTTGCCGCTGAACGCGCCGCCGCCGTGGGGTGCTGCGCCGCCATAGGTGTCCACGATGATCTTGCGGCCGGTCACGCCGGCATCGCCGTCCGGCCCGCCAATCTCGAACTTGCCGGTGGGATTGAGGTGCAGCACGGTTTCCGCAGTTATGAAACCGGGCGGCAGCACGTCGTGCAGCACACCGCTCACATAATCGCGCAGGCGGGCATATTTTTCTGCATCGCCGCCGCTGGCCCCATCCTTCTGCCAGGGCTGGCAGAAATCGGGCGCGTGCTGGGTGGAAACGACGATGGCAGTGGCCGCCACCGGGGCTTCGTTTTCATAGCGCAGCGTCACCTGGCTCTTGGCATCAGGCTCGAGGAAGGGGGCGATGCCGCTGTGCCGGTCGGCCGCCATGCGGGCCAGGATGCGGTGCGAATAATAAAGCGTCGCCGGCATGAAATCAGGGGTTTCATCGGTGGCATAACCGAACATGATGCCCTGATCGCCGGCGCCTTCATCCTTGTTGCCGCTGGCATCCACGCCCTGCGCGATATCGGATGATTGCGGGTGCAGGTGATTCTCGAAGGTCAGGTTCTGCCAGTGAAAGCCGGCCTGTTCATAGCCGATGCGCTTCACCGTATCGCGCACGGCGCGCTGAATATCTTCCTGCGCGCCCGGTTCCCAATTGCCATCGGCATCGATCATCCCGCGCCCGCGCACTTCACCGGCCAGCACCACCCGGTTGGTCGTGGTCAGTGTTTCGCAGGCCACCCGGGCTTCGGGATCGCGGGCCAGAAACAGATCGACAACGGCATCGGAAATCTGGTCCGCCACCTTGTCGGGATGGCCTTCGGAAACCGATTCAGAGGTGAACAGGAACGAGGAACGGGTCATGGGCTAAGGCTCACTTTCTGTGCTCCCTTTACGGACTGCCCCGCAGCCGCGCAAGTCACATAAGGATAGCTTTATATCTTGGCCAGCGCCGTGCCGGGCACGCGCCGCCGCCGGGCGCGCACCGCCAGGCCGATACAGCCCAGCGCCGCAGCCAGTGCCGGCCACGGGCCAGTGCGCGAGAAACCGGTGGGCGGCAGCGGTGTCGGCAGGCTGGTCACGATCGAATCGGCCTGCCCGGGGCCCAGCTGATCCAGCACCGCGCCGTTGCCGTCGATCACGGCGCTGATGCCGGTGGGCGTGGCGCGGGCCACGGGCAGACCTTCCTCGATGGCGCGCAGCCGGGCCTGCGCCAGATGCTGCGGCGGCCCCCATGCCCCGAACCAGGCGTCGTTTGATACATTGGCAATCCAGCCGGGCCGGGCATCGCCATCAATCACCGCACCGGGAAAGGCGATTTCGTAACAGATGACCGGCGACACCCCGTACAGGCCGGGCAGCGCCAGCGTGCGCGGGCCGGGGCCGGGGGCAAAATCCACATCGCCGGGCACCAGCCGCGCCAGCCCGAGCGGCTCCAAAAGCCAGCGCCACGGCAGATACTCCCCGCCCGGCACCAGATGCGCCTTGTCGTACCGGCCGACAATCCGGCCTTCGCCGGAAATCGCGAACAGGCTGTTGGAATACAGCGTCTCGCCGCTGCTGCGATCGGTGCGCACCCCGGTGCCGCCGGCCAGCAATATATC